>JBBQSI010000410.1:0-3615 GCA_038213975.1 Chitinophagales bacterium | reverse complement strand
AAAGTAAGCCAGCAAAAGCCTGACGTAAAATATTCTGCTGGTCACGTGAACTGTTTCCCGGATACAGTGCTGCATAGAATTCATCCGCTTCTTTCTTCCGTTTTTTGAACGTTGCCTGAAAGTTTTCAAATGGCTCCTTCACCGGCGAGGATGAGAGCCTGCAGCTAATAGTTTTGGTTTCTCCGCCCGAAAACTTTAATTGATAAACGGGGGAAAACTTTGTGCCACTGCTATTCGCCTTTAATTCTTCAAGGTCTTTGCCCCGGATGATCGCTTCGTGAAAAGCGTCTTTCACGTAGCGGCTAGTATTTTCTTTTTGAAATAGCTTTTGAAAGTTGGTCTCGTTTTCAGTCATGAGCGCAAAATCCGGAGGCTGGTAATAAAAAAAATATTCATCCAGGTAAACATGTTTCCCTTTTACCAGGTTTCCCTCCTGCATTTCCAGGATCGGCTTTTCAGATAGTCCGGTGTATTGCCAGCGATTGTAAAACCAGAGGGTAGGCAATACCGTTAGTTCCGCTTCCTGCGCTGACCTGTTTACAATCTCGATGTTAATGAGGATATCTTCGCTTCCTGCTTTCGCATATTCTACAAACACATCGAAGTAGTTGTTGTCATTGAATATCCCGGTATCAAGCAACTCAAATTCGGGATCAATATTTCCTTTCTGCTTACTGGCATCCAAAAGTTGTTGATATGGATATTCCTCTTGTGTGTATTTATAGAGGTATTTCATGTAAAAATGCGTAGGAATATTATCCAGGTGATAATAAAGCTCCTTTACGTCTTCTCCATGATTGCCCTCATTGTTCGTAACACCAAAAAGCCGCTCTTTTAGAATCTGGTCTTTCCCATTCCAAAGTGAAATACCAAAGCATAGGTTCTGATACTTGTCAGAGATCGCTGCGATTCCATCTTCACCCCACAAATATGCCCTGCTGCGGGCATGGTCATGGGGAAAATAACTCCAGGCATTTCCATCCTCACTGTAATCTTCTCTGACGGTTCCCCATTGCCTTTCACTTACGTAAGGGCCCCACTGTTCCAGGGGTATTTCTTTTTTCGAATTGGCTCTAAGTCTTCTTTGCTCCGCACCCTTCATATAATAGTTTTTTTATGACTTTACTACCCGTTAGAAACAAATCCCGGATACAACAACATTCCGCCATCAGCAAAAACGGTTGTCCCGGTGAGATAGTCAGACTCATCGCTCGCCAGCCATACTGCCACCTTTCCAATATCTGCCGGCTCGCCAATTCGCCCATAGGGTATAATGGTGAGTAATTTTTCAAGAGCCTCGGGCGTTTCCCACGCCGACCGGTTTATCGGGGTCTGAATTGCTCCGGGACCAATACTATTAACCCGGATCTTATGCCGCGCCACTTCCTGCGCCAGGCTCTTCATCAACATATTGATACCGCCCTTGCTGGTAGCATAATTTACATGTCCAGCCCACGGTATCACTTCGTGAACGCTACTCATGCATATAATTTTACCGGCGGCTTTACTGCGTTCCGGCACAACTCCTCTTCTTAAAAATTCCTTCACAGCTTCACGGGCACAAATAAACTGTCCGGTTAGGTTTACATCGATTACCAGTTTCCAGTCCGCCAGGGACATTTCACTAAAGGGACTGTCTTTCTGAAGACCGGCATTATTCACTAAAATATCTATAGTGCCAAACTCTTCAAACATTTTTTTGAACATGGCGATCACCTGTTCTTCATTGCTCACATCTGCCTCTACAGCCAGGGCCCTGCCACCAGCCGAAGTAATTTTATCTACCATGGCAGTCGCTGCCTCAGGATGAGTTACGTAATTGATAACCACATTAGCACCATTTTCTGCGAGGGCATAGGCGACCGCTTCGCCAATACCACTGTTCGCGCCGGTAACTAATGCCGACTGGCCTTTTAAAAGTGAGGGATTAGTCATTGATTTGAAATATTTGAATTAAAGTAAGCGAAATAACAGGGAATACTATGCCATGTTGACAATATAACAGCACCTGCAAATTATTTTGACACAAGCGTAATTTATTCACCAAAGTCAAATTTTTTTTTATTACCAACGTTATCTTTTAGCTATCTGCTTCCCTACTGTCGGTTACTTGTAAATCAATTGTCATGAAACACTTGCTCTTCTGTTGTAGCGTTTTCGTCGCGAGCTTCTGCAATGGCCAGGTTCCGGCCGCCATGCCACCCGAAGCAGATACTTTTTATAACGAGGCTATGCCCGTAATCAAAGGGCAACTGAAAAATGCTGTTTTGAAAACTGCCGCCTCCATGCAGGGAAGGACAGCAAACGCTGACAGCCTCTCGATGACACTCAAAAAAAATCCGGCTTTTAAAGGGATAAATGACCAGGCCCTGAAGGGAGTTACAACCCTGATAATGGTGCAGGCATCAAAGAACGCTGATGATGACCTGAAAAAAATGGTACTGAGTATGCGTGGAAATAACGAGAGCCTGAAAGCCGGGAAAAGCGATCCGCGTTCAACAGAAGATGAAAAACAATTCAAGCTAAAGTTGATCATGCTTCTTAAGAGCCAACTGGCTGAAGAGCTAAGTACGGTGATGAAACAAATGGCCTCCGACCGGGCGAGCATCATCGAATACCTCCGTTAGAAATATTCTAAATCTTAGTTACCGTTTTGCAAAAGCCATCCTCCAGGCTTTCGCTCCAGCGTAATCATTTTACCCGGCGCACTTTCATTATTTGTGGACGTTAACGAAGTAGCTGTAATAATAACCCGCTGTTGCGCTTCAGGTATGCTTCGCAAATCGAACGAATATAAATTATTCCCCGAAAGCCGGATATCCGCAATGTTTTTAGGATCATTTATATTGTGTGCATCACTGTCATTAAAGCGATAGACGACATACCGATTAATATTCCTGACAGCGCTATCCTGTTGCATATAAAGGTCAATTTTTTCACGGAATAATTTTCCTTTTGAAAAATCGGGCACGATCACGGGCGGTTGTGGCTTCACAGAATCTATCCACTTCATCGGCGGTGGAATGGCAGGATATCGGTAATAATTATTTCGAAGCGAATCAGTCCAGCCATTGGGATTGCGGGCAAAGGTGGCACTGCTAAAAAATATACTCCCGGAAAGCTGTGGGTAGTCCCGAATCAGTTTAATTTGATTTGGCAATTCGTTTTTGTTTTTCCAGGCATAAGACTTTGGTTCGAGGGCACGATAAATACCCTGGCCGATGTACATCTGGCGTCCATAAGCATGCGTGGCCCACCAATCAATCAACACTTCATAACCAACGATCTTATGACCAAATTCCCAATAAAGTTGCGGCGCCACATAGTCAATCCATTTATTTTTTAACCACAGTAATATATCAGCGTAGAGATCATCATAATTAGTCTGATGGGCACCTGTAATGCTGCCTTCAGGATCTTTGGAAGCATTTCGCCACACGCCGAACGGGCTGATACCGAATTTGCAGTACTTATTTTCCTCCTTGATTGCTTTGGAAAGTTTTACGATGATCGAATCTACATTGCTTCGGCGCCAGGTGTCTCTGTCCATTCCATTTCCATAAAGCCGAAACGTTTTGCCATCAGCAAACTCACGCCCTTCTATACGATACGGAT
>JBBQSI010000409.1:0-3618 GCA_038213975.1 Chitinophagales bacterium | reverse complement strand
TCAGATGCGTCGAAATCGCATGCAGAAGCCGCACTTTCGGGAACCAACAGTGATACCACCGTAGCAGGTACTGTGCAATTTGATGCCCAAAGTGATGGAAAGGTGAAAATGACACTTGATATCACTGTCGATAAGGAACCTAACAAGACAATTGCTGTACACATCCACGAAAATGGTGCCTGCTCAGATATGGGTAAAGCGGCCGGGGGTCACTGGGATCCAACTTCGATGGACCATGGTAAATGGGAAAGCAGTGCTTATCATGCCGGGGACATCGGAAATATAAAACTTGATGGTAGTGGAAAAGGTACGATGACGATGGAAACTGATCAATGGACAATTGGAGGCGATGCAAAAACAAACATCCTGGGAAAGGCGATCATCGTTCACGCCGGCGAAGACGACTACACCTCTCAGCCTTCCGGCAATTCGGGAAGCAGGATTGGGTGCGGAACTATTCAATAATTTTTCAAAAACAAAAGTCATCACCAGGAGCGATGGCTTTTGTTTTTGTAGTATTATACTGAATTAGAATATTTATAAAATTATTGTATGCGATTTATACTGGTGGCGCTGGTTGGTGTTTCATTATTAATGAACTGTAGGACAAGAAGCAGTGATAAAGGCAAGGCGCCGGTGATCGTAGATGTTTCCGGCACACGGATGGCTAATCCGGGGATTGACGGAGACAGCCTGGCAGGTACAGACGATAATCTTTACGACCTGACGAAACCCGACAAGACATGGCGGCTACCGGATCAATTAGTGGAAGTATCTGGTAATACCTGGTTAGATAAAGATCACCTCATACTGATCGAAGATTTAAATCCTGTTCTCTACCTCATAAATATCTCCGGTGACAAAGCGCAACTTGAAAAGAACATCCCTTTTGCAAACACTGAAAAAGATAAATACGATATTGAAGATGTGACGATGATAAATAATACCGTTTACGCTTTGTACAGCCACGGTTCAATATTTCAAATAGATGACTGGCAGGGCGCTTCACCGCAGATCGAAAAATTCAAAACTTTTCTTAAAAAAGATAATAACTCTGAAGGGCTGTGCTATGATCCGGTTAGCAAGAAATTGCTGGTTGCCTGCAAAGAGGATCCGGGAATAAAAGGTGCAGATAAATTCACCAGGGCTGTCTATAGCTTCGATCCCTCAAGGGCCAAACTTGATGACAAACCATTTATGGTCATCGAAGAAAAAATGTTTAAAGAGTTGGGAAAGAAAAAGCTGGAATTTTATCCATCGGCCATTGCCGTGCATCCTTCCACCCATGATATTTATATTCTTTCTACCCGGGACACAAAATGCCTCGCAGTCTTTTCCTACGACGGCAAGCAACTAAAGAGTTTCCAATTCATCGACAAAGATCTGATGCCCCAGCCTGAGGGAATATGTTTTTCCCCGGACGGAATTATGTATATCAGTTCAGAAGGGAAAAAAGGTGATCCAGGAAACTTGTTTCAGTTCAATCCCAGGGATTAGGCTACGATTGCAAAGCCAACAAATTCTGAAACAATTCCTACAGCGACCCCTACATAAATTTCAAATGGCGTATGATCACTTACCAGCAGGCGGCTACTGCCGACAATGCCTGTAAGCAAAAATATCAACATCGCCGGAAGAAAAATCGCATACGCGGATCCCATAAATATGATGCACAACACCAGGCCGGAGAGGGATCCCACCCCGAGGGCGTGCATGCTTATTTTGAAATAGTTATTTGCCAGCAAGGCGATGGAAGAAGCTATGAAGATTCCAAAAATATAAGCAGTCAACTCGGAAGGCACCGCCGGCTGGTTACGGAAAACCAGGTACATCCAGAAGTAAAAGAGGTTTGTAGCGACGTATGGGATAATGCGCTCCCGCTGTGTTTCCAGGAAAAAACTTTTGATAAATCCAAGGCCTTTGAGCAGCAGGATTGTAAGGCCGGGGAAAAAAATGGTATTGTAAGCTACTCTCGCCAGGACGAGTAATCTTTCATTCACAGAAACTCCTGTAAATATTCCAGGCTGCAGAAATGCGAGGTACCACGCAGCAATGGTGGGGATGAACAATGGATGAAAGATCACCGACATAACGCCGGCGGGCACACGCAAAATTGGATGCGCAATGTACGGGTGCCTGGGAATTTCTGAAGTGATGGCTGATTGCTCCATTAAAGTTCTTTGCGAAGACGGGCCACAGGAATATTCAGTTGTTCACGGTATTTAGCAACTGTTCGCCTGGCAATGTTATAGCCTTTCTCCTGCAACAGCTCCGTAAGCTTTTCATCACTGAGCGGATGCTGTTTGTTTTCATCATCTATCAGGTTGCTTAGTATCTTCTTCACCTCTCTTGTGCTCACCTCTTCACCACTGTCGGTAACAAGGCTTTCACTGAAGAAAAATTTTAGCCGGTAAGTTCCAAACTCAGTTTGTACAAACTTGCTGTTTGCCACGCGGCTCACCGTAGAGATGTCCAGGGAGGTGCGCTCGGCAATATCTTTCAGGATCATCGGGCGGAGATCTGTATCATCACCCGTGAGAAAAAATTCACGCTGGTAATCCACTATGGTTTGCATAGTGCTAATGAGCGTATGTTGCCGCTGCTTGATAGCATCGATAAACCATTTTGCCGAATCGATCTTTTGTTTGATAAACAAAACGGCTTCTTTCTGGCGCTTGTCTTTCTTCGCGCCGCGGTCATAGTCTTTAAGCATATCACGATACCCTTCACTTATACGCAGATCGGGTGCATTCTTGGAATTCAGTGTCACTTCCAGCTTTCCGTGATTATTCAGCACAAAAAAATCCGGGATCACGTAAGTCTGCAATTTATTTACATCCCCTACAAGACCGCCGGGCTTTGGATTCAGCTTGATGATTTGGTTGATCACTTCCTTTATTCCGGTATCATCGAGATTCAGGCCACGCTGGATCTTTTCATAATGCTTTTTTGTAAACTCCTCAAAGTAGTTTTCGATAACATCTATGGCCATCTTTACTTTTATTCCTTCAGCTTCTTTCCGCCGCAGCTGCAGCAGAAGACATTCCCGCAGATCACGGGCACACACTCCTGGCGGATCAAACTGCTGGATCAATTTTACCAGCATTGTAAGTTCCTCTTCGGTGCAATCAATATTTTGCCGGAAGGCGAGATCATCTGTGATTGCAGCAATTTCCCTGCGGAGGTAACCATCATCATCTATGCTGCCGATCACGTGTTCGGCAATTTTCTTTTGACGTTCATCAAGATCGAGCATTAGCAACTGCTGCCGCAGGATGTCATAAAATGAAGTCTCTACTTTGTGCGGGATCGTTTTAACCTCTTCCGGATCGCCGTAGTTATCGTCGCGCAGGCGATAATCGCCCACCTCATCATCGCCGTCTTTTACATACTCGCTAATATCGATGTTATCATAGTCTGACTCGCTGCCATCCCTTTCATCGTCAGCCGCCGATTCAAATTCGTCGGCCGGTTCGTCAGCGTTTTCCTCATGGCCGTCTTCCCCTGGCTCCAGGGCGGGATTTTCCTCCAGCTCCTCTTTGATCCTTTCCTCAAGGTGCGCAGTCGGCACCTGCAGCAGTTTCATTAATTGTATCTGTTGCGGCGAAAGTTTCTGTA
>JBBQSI010000408.1:0-3622 GCA_038213975.1 Chitinophagales bacterium | reverse complement strand
CTCCGTCAGAATAATATTTATTTTGCTTACTCTATCTATTGCCTGTGAAATTATTTTTTCCGGAGTACAAAGGCTTATCCTGATAAATTTTTCGCCTTCGCTGCCGAAAATACCACCAGGTGTAATAAATACATTTGCCTTTGTCAAGACCTCATCGCTGAGTACATAACCATCGTTAAAATATTTGGGAACCTTCGCCCAAACAAACATCCCTGCTTGCCCCTTATCATATTTGCACTGCAGGAGATCAAGCAATTCATAAACTGATTCTCTTCTTTCAAGGTAAATACTGTTGAGCTTTTCAAACCAGGATTTATCCGCTTTCAATGCTTCAGCTGCGGCCAGTTGCAGGGGTAAAAACATTCCACTGTCCATATTGGATTTAAACCGCATGATCTCGTTGATACGATTTGCCGAACTCACAGCAACGCCTACACGCCAACCAGCCATATTATGACTTTTACTCAGCGAATTCAGTTCGATGGCTACCTCCCTGGCGCCGTCCGTCGTCATAATGCTTGAGGGATTATCATTCAGTATAAAACTGTAAGGGTTGTCGTGAATCAATAAGATATTATGCTGCCGGGCAAATGAAACAAGGTCTTTGAAGAGTTCTTTGGTTGGCTGGGTGCCGGTAGGCATATGCGGATAGTTCACAAACATGAGGCACCCCCTCCAGTTGTCGCCCGTTTGCTCTCTCAATCCGTTTATAGTTTCTTCGAGAGATTCGAAATCAGGCAACCAGCTGTTCTCCGCCGTCAGTTTGTACTCTACTATTTGTCCACCGGCAATCGTAGCTGCGCTGCGGTATGTGGGATAACCGGGGTTAGGAATCAGCACCGGATCACCGGGATTGATATAAGTCATACAAATGTGCATAATGCCTTCTTTACTCCCAATGAGCGGTAATATCTCAGCATTGGGGTCCAGCGTAACATTATACCACTGATGATACCATGCTGCAAAGGCCTCCCGAAGTACCGGGCTTCCCTTGTAACTCTGGTAAGCATGGGTGTCCGGGCGTTGCGCTTTTTCATGAAGCACCTCTATTGTTGTTTCTTCAGGCGGCAGGTCAGGGCTACCGATGCCAAGGTTGATTACCAGTTTCCCTGCTTTGTTCATTTCGTCAATCTGCCGGAGCTTGGTTGCAAAATAATATTCGCCCACGCCCGCCATTCTATCAGCAACAGGTATTCCTGTTTGTGTGTGGTCAGCTTCTGTGTTGAAACCTTTGGTGGACATATCAGGTCGTTTTATCTTTTTTTGTTTCCCGCCCGTTCTTATACACCCCGTAGGTTTTTAGCTCAATGGTCAGGGACTCTATGTCAGCGATTACACCCTGAAATTGATCCAACGAAGAAAATTCCATATCGGCGTGAAAGGCGTATCGCCAGTCACTTCCCGGTATCGGCATAGATTGCAGCTTACTTAGGTTAATGCCTCCCGCGGCAATTACCGTGAGCACTTTAGCCAGGCTGCCTTTCGAATGATCTGTTTGGAAAATGATAGAAGCCTTATCGGGGTTTTCGACTTTCATCGCTTTTCCTGTGGGTTGAAGTACCAGGAAGCGGGTATAATTATTTTTCAGTGTGTGAATATTGGGGGCAATCACTTTCAGATTAAATAATTCCGCGGCCAGGGTACCGGCGACTGCAGCAATATGCTTGCTCCGATGTTGCTGCAGGTGCCTGGCAGATAATGCCGTGTCTTCTGTTTCGATCAATTTCCAGTTATGTTTTTCCAGGAAATCGCTGCATTGTAGCAACGCCATGGGATGGGAATGCACCTCGCGAATATCCTCCAGGTTCACACCATGATTTACCAATAGGTTTTGCCGGACATGCAGGTAAACTTCCCCTGTAATGCGGACATTAAACTTTTGAAGAAGCGTATAATTCGGAAGGATGCTGCCGGCAATTGAATTTTCAATTGCCATAACGCCGCCATCACACTGGGGAGAAGTTGCATTCTGCAATACTTCGCGGAAAGTAGAACAGCACTTAACATTGACACTTTCCCCAAAAAACTGCCGGGCAGCCAGCTGATGGAAGCTGCCTTGGAAACCCTGGATTGATAATGTTTTATTCATAAAAAAAATCCCGGCGGTTGGCCGGGATCAGATATGTTGACATTTAATTTTCTTTACTGGCAACAACTTCCCGGCCTGATACTAAAATAATAGCAGAAATAAAAGGCTGTAAAATTGATTGATTTCATCATTACGGGTCAAATGTATGACAGCCATCTGAAAAAGCAATTAATTATTTGAATGCCTTTCAAAAAACTTAAAAACCGTTCCTGTGAGGGAACGGCTTTTAGATTGCCTGCCAAATAAAATATTTCGAGCGTACTATTGGTACAACAGCTTATTGAAGCATAGTTGTATCAGTACTCATCATGGTCGAATCTTTCATCATCATAGTATCCATAGGAGCCATCATGGATGGATCTGCAGTTACCGTTGTAGAATCTGACATCGTATCTGTCTCAGTAGAAGAACTGTCATCGCAAGCGGCTAAGAAGGCAGATGCTGCAAGAACAAATAATACTTTTTTCATTTTTTGATTAGTTTACTATTTAGAATATAATTTTATGTTTATTCCTGTTTCTAAAAAAGGTAACCCTCCGGTACCCGGAATTTTTAAATAGTGTTTGGGTTACTTTTCCACATTTTTAGTATTAATTAGAGCTTAGTGAATATTTACAAAGAGGAGAAACAGCTGTTACAGGCGCTCGTTTCGAATGACACGGTGGCGATTGAAAAAATTTACCGGGATGTTTTCCCCATGATACATGCCTTCATCATCAAAAACAATGGCTTTACAGATGATGCAAGGGATGTCTTCCAGGAAGCATTGATCGTTATTTTTGAAAAAGCCCGGCACGATTCGCTCGAACTTACCTGCCAGCTTAAGACTTACATCTATTCAATTTGCCGGAGGATCTGGCTTAAAAAGCTTCAGCGGGAAAACAGGTTTTTCAATATCAGTGAAGTACTAAAAGAGACAGTCAGCGTAGAAGAAGAATTGGAAGATCATGAGAAACGGAATGCTGATATGACGAGAATGGAAAAAGCGTTATCTAAAGTGGGGCAACCGTGCAAGGGAATTTTGGAAGCGTATTATTTGCAGAAAAAGTCAATGCCGGAAATCGCTGAACAGTTTGGCTACACCAATGCAGATAATGCTAAAACCCAGAAATATAAATGCCTCGTAAGGTTAAAGAAAATATTTTTTACACAATATAAAAATGGAAACTAAAATGGAAGGGAATCTGCTTCTTGATGCTGTTGAGAGATATCGCAGGGGCGAGATGGATGAGAAGGAATCTTTGTTTTTTGAGGAACTCAGGAAAAATAATAGTGACATCGACCAGGCGGCTGCTGAGCATATGATGTTTCTCCAGGAAATAGAAAAGGTGAGCGACAGGAATAATTTCCGCCAGGCGTTGAACGAGGTAGAAAGTAAATTGATGGCTGAGGGCGTGATCACCCAGAAGAATCTTGAGGGCCAGGCCAAAGTCTCTTACATGTGGGGCAAATACCGCCGTATCATCGGTGTGGCGGCTTCTATTGCCGGGCTGGTTTCTATTTCTACCGCTACACTTGTTTCTTATTATTCTG
>JBBQSI010000407.1:0-3623 GCA_038213975.1 Chitinophagales bacterium | reverse complement strand
CTGAGCCGGCAATGCAATATTAACTGGATACTTGATAAACACGCTGCCGGCTACCCCTGGGAATTGTTGCAGGACAAATCTGATGACGCCCGTCCATTCAGCGTGAATGCCGGTATGATCCGCCAATTAGCGACAGTGGATGACAGGGTAAACATAAGGCCGGTGTATCATGACACTGCATTGGTAATTGGCGACCCTTTTCTTGATGGTTTTGTAACACAGCTACCTGGTGCCTTTGCGGAAGCCGAGATGGTGGCGGGTTCATTTACAGCGCATGACTTTGAGGTGAGAAAAAGCTTGCGGGGCTCACCTTCGGAAATTATCAAACTGTTATTCGCTAACGATTATAAAGTGATTCATTTGGCGGGGCACGGTATTTTCAAACCGGAAGATCCGCTCAGCTCGGGCATGGTCATTGGGAAAAATATTTTTCTTACCACGGCTGAACTTGCGCAAATGAGCACAACGCCTGAGTTGGTATTTGTAAACTGTTGTTTCCTGGGGAAAACAGATTCAGTCTCAGAAGAGCTTTATCAAAGCCGCTATAAACTTGCGGCAAATATCGGTACACAACTTATTGAGAATGGCGTGAAAGCCGTAGTGGTTGCGGGTTGGGCCGTGGATGATGCGGCTGCAATGGATTTCACAAAAACATTTTATAACAATATGTTCGAAGGTGCTTCGTTCGGCGAAGCCGTGCATAAAGCCAGGGAATCTATTTATGAAACCTATCAGCAGGCAAATAATACCTGGGGTGCTTACCAATGTTACGGCGATCCTTTCTATCGCTTTGATGCACGGAAATCTTCATTTAAAGACACCATCGCTGAGTTTGTGATAGCCGAAGAGGCGGAGATTGCGCTCCATAATCTCTTTAACCAAATGGAAACCGGGGAGTTTGACAGTGATAATATATTAAGGCAATTAATTGGGATCTCACAGGCAGTAGACAAGGCTGAACTGCGAAATGGCGAAATCACTACCAAAGAAGCGTCCATCTATGCCGAACTTTCAATGTATGATGCTGCAGTCGAAAAATTTCAACAGGCGGTTGACATGGAAAAGGCTGATTTCACCGTATCGGCACTGGAGAAATTTGGCGAAGTGAGGGCGAAAAAATGTATCAATGATTTTCGCCAGGGTGTTCCCAGAAAAAAATTAGTGAGCGAGATGAAGAGGCTCATCGGCAGTATGAATATGCTCCTTGAAATCAGCTACACGTCCGAGCGATACAGCTTGCTCGGAAGCACTTATAAGCGTATGGCATACATTTCACCTCTCACGCAAAAATCAAAGATGCATGCCGCATCGGCCTATCATTATTTTTTGGCAAATGACGCACCCGGCAACAAGAACCGCGCTTACACTTTATGCAACTGGATTGAAATGGAGAACTTGCTTATTCATTCCGGTGCGAGAAAATGGGGCTCTACAGTTAGCTATAACCGAAATAAATATGAACTTCCGGCGCTCGAAGACATCCTGCAGATGCTCTCAGCTATGGCGGAGAATTTAAAAATGAATTCCTCTGAAATGGACTACTGGCAACAAATGCAGGATATAAATATCAAATTCTGCCGCCTGATGCTGCAGGATGGTGAAAAGTCAGACGCTGAATGGAATAGTATCGTCGGTGATTACCAAAGAATATGGGCTGCCGCAGGTTCAAAAGGGAAAAAGAATGTGGAGATCGAGCACCTGGATATGCTTGGTGATGGACTTTCGGTAAGCAAAACAAAAAGCGGTGTTCGTTTGGGAAAAAGAATATTAGCACTCAAAGACGAACTATCAAAAAGCATGTAGGCCTGCTAGTTAGTTGTCTGGCAAAGGCAGTCCTGTTAGTAAGTATTAAAGCACGAGATCATATAGAAAAGTGTAAAACTGGCTGTCGATCTCGTCAGAATGCAACAAACTGTCAAGCCTTGCAAAGCAAAACAGGTTTTACGAGCGCATGATAGAAATTGTCGTGATTTATTTGCGGCTGGCTTCAAGGTCTGTCTTGTTGTCAAAGCCCATTACAATAAAACAACGTCTGCCAGTTCCCTTTTAAGAAGTAGATATCTCTGCGATCTCCGGAGATTATTTTTTCAGAACAGAGGGTTTTAAAGTTACTCCATTCCTAAGGGCAGGACAATTACTGCAGTACTTGTTAGTTTTAGTTACTGGTGCCGGCGTTCGGCTTGAGTAATAAGTGGCTGTCATATTAATTTTAAGATAAAGAATACTTTTACACCCTTCAAAATGAAGGGAGATATGAAAAGAAAGGTTGAAGAAATTTTCCGGCAACAATTTGGAGACCTACCAGTGATGGTTGTACGCTCACCGGGCCGCATAAATGTTATTGGCGAACATACTGACTACAACAGCGGTTTCGTATTACCTGCTGCTATTGACAAGGCTGCTTACTTCGCCATTAGTTTGAGAGAGGATGATGTGATCAACCTTTTTGCCGCCGATTTGGAGAAAAATTATTCCCTTGATCTTGCCGATCTCGCCCCGGTAAAAAAACCTTCATGGCCAAACTACATTCTTGGACCCCTGGCGCAATTCAAAAAGAGGAATGTTGGCTTAAATGGTTTCAATGCTGTACTGCTTAGCGATATACCTATTGGTGCGGGACTTTCATCCTCTGCTGCTATTGAATGCGCTGCTGCTTTCGCCTTCAATCAATTATTTGACGCCAACGTTAGCCGCATGGAGCTGGTAAAAATGGCCCAGGCTTCAGAACATGAATATGCGGGCCTTATGTGCGGCATTATGGACATGTTTGCGTCAGTCATGGGCAAGCAGGATCATGTGATCCGTCTCGATTGCCGCGATCTTTCCTTTGAATATTTCCCTTTCCGCCTGGAAGGCATCACCGTCATTTTATTTAATACAAACGTCACCCATTCCCTGGCGTCCAGCGAATACAATACCCGGCGCCGTGAATGTGCGGAAGGGGTTGCACTTATCCGGCAACATCATCCTGAGGTGACTTCCATGAGGGATGTCACACTGGAAATGGTAGATAAATACGTGCTCCCGGTAAACAAGACCGTGGATATGCGGTGTCGCTTTATTGTAGAAGAGATCAGGCGTGTACAGGATGCTTGTGACATGCTAAACGCAGGTGACATTGCATCGCTGGGTGCAAAGATGTTTGAAACACACGACGGCCTGAGTAAAAAATACAACGTGAGCTGCCCGGAACTGGATTATCTCGTGGATAAGGTAAAAGGTAACCCCTCCGTGATCGGTGCCCGTATGATGGGCGGTGGATTTGGAGGGTGTACCATCAACCTGGTGAAAGATGAAGCTGTGGAAACTTTAATTGAAGAAATTAGTAGCGATTATAAAAAAGACAATAACAGAAACCTTACTGTTTACCGCGTGTCTATTTCCGATGGTACTGAGGCCTTGTAACTCTTGTATATTTTTTTCCATTTTCTGAATTAGAAATTCTGAATTCAGGCTGTCATAACCGCTGCGGCTTTGTTGTAATTATTCCGGTATGCAGAGATGGCGCTCGGCACTCAAATGGAAGTAACAACCCGCACACAACCCAGTTGGGGAAAAATGTTTAATGAAGGCTGGCCGGTGCATTGAAAAAACTGAAAGAAGTTGAAAAACTAGACCAGCTT
>JBBQSI010000406.1:0-3624 GCA_038213975.1 Chitinophagales bacterium | reverse complement strand
CCATCTGGTACAAGCTCACCGATAAAACAAGCTACGGTATGTACTATTCCATTGTGGGTGCTGGGCTCACCGTTGTCATAAATATCATTTTTATACCCATTATGGGTTTTATGGCCGCGGCTTATGCTACGCTAATTGCTTATGGAACTATGATGATCATTTCCTATTTTATCGGTCAAAAACACTATAAAATACCCTATAATTTGACCAGAATAGGAGGTTATCTGGCTTTGGCTATCGTTTTTTCCGGTTTAAGCTTTTACGTTTTTAGGGAAAATTATGTGGTAAGTCTTATCTTGCTCGCAGTTTTTGGCGCTTTGGTTTTGAAGGTTGAAATCAAAGAGCTTAAACGTATTTTAATAAAAAAATAAGCAGCTGTATTCATGAAAGTCAAAATAGTAAACAAATCCGCTCACGAGTTGCCTGCCTATAGTACAATAGCTTCCGCAGGAATGGACTTAAGGGCGAACAACACAAAACCCATTGAACTGAAACCTTTAGGCCGCGCCATTGTTCCTACCGGACTTTTTATAGCACTTCCCGTAGGCCACGAGGCACAAGTACGCCCACGAAGCGGCCTTGCGGCAAAAAAAGGCGTTACCGTTCTTAATTCGCCGGGGACTATAGATGCAGACTACCGTGGCGAGATTGGCGTTATTTTGGTAAACCTTTCTAACAGTCCCTTTATTGTAGAACCGGGTGAACGCATCGCCCAACTGATCATTGCAAAACATGAACAAGCGCAATGGGAACCGGTTGAAGTGCTTGAAGAAACGCAACGTGGTGCAGGAGGTTTTGGCAGTACCGGGTCTCGGTGAGCAGTTTTCAGTTTCAGTCGCAGTGGTCAGTCGCAGTTTGCAGTCAGTTTGCAGTAACAGTTTCAGTCGTAGTCTCCATTTGCAATGACCTGCAAGGCGATGTGCTGAGCCTGTCGAAGTATGTTGCCGACGGTAGGAGGCCTCCTTGTAGGTCTGACACGAGAAGGCTCATTATAAGATCAAAAATTTAATCAGAAATAAATTGATTTCCGCCGAAATTTATCCTGAGCTAATCGAAGGGCGGAAATGAAAAGTCTCAAGTCTAATGTCTAACCTCTTATATCTATTGAAAATATGAAAATAATCGTTCCCATGGCCGGTCGCGGCTCACGCTTACGCCCACATACACTTACCATTCCTAAACCCCTTATTCCCATTGCAGGCAAACCCATAGTGCACCGTCTTGTGCAGGATATCGCCGGAGTCTTAGAAGAACCGGTGGAAGAGATTGCCTTTGTTATAGGTGCAGATTTTGGTGAGAAGGTGGAAACCAGCCTCAAAGATATTGCCAAAGAATTGGGTGCAAAAGGAACTATTTATTATCAGGATAAGCCATTAGGGACCGGTCATGCGATTATGTGCGCCAAAGAATCACTTAGTGGGCCTTGCGTAATCGCTTATGCAGATACACTTTTTAGGGCAGACTTCACGTTAGACAAAGAGGCTGACGGCGTTATCTGGGTAAAGCAAGTTGAAAATCCGCAGGCTTATGGTGTCGTTTCTCTCAATGACAAAAACGAAATTACCGGCCTGGTAGAAAAACCGGAAGAATTCGTTTCTGACCTTGCCGTGATCGGTATTTACTATTTTAAAGACGGCGTGGTCCTCAAAAATGAGCTTCAGGAAGTGCTGGACAAAAACTTGATGCATGGCGGCGAATATCAGATCAATGATGGTATCAAGCAAATGCAAGCTAAAGGCTACACGTTTAAACCGGGTCAGATTGATGAGTGGATGGATTGTGGCAATAAAGCCGTTACTGTGGAAACTAATGGCCGAATGCTTAACTTTTTGCATCAAGAAGGTGATAAAATGGTCTCTGCAAGTGCAAAAATGGAAAATAGTGAGATTATACCGCCGTGTTATATTGGCGATGATGTAGTACTCAAAAATGCAAAGATAGGTCCCAACGTTTCTATAGGTATGGGTACGGTTATCGAAGACAGCACGATCACGGAAAGCCTGATCCAAAATTTCAGCCTTGTTAAAAACGCCAACTTAACGAAAGCCATGATAGGTAATTATGCTAAATTTGACGGAGATTTTACCGAAATAAGTATCGGTGATTATTCTGTATTGGAATAATGGCCTTTTAGAAACCAAAATCAGCGTTTTAAATGAATAAATTCCGCTTTGCGGAAAGAATTATGCGCAACATATTTCTTATACTTAGCTTACTGTGGTTTGCCCATCCGGCGCAAGCTCAGGAGGATACTGCTTTAAATGATGTAAATGTTGACGATCTAGGCAATGTGACAGATAAGTTTCAGGAGTCATTCTTTGAAGCGCTCAAGCAAAAAGCAATTGAGAATTATGACCGCGCCATTGACGCATTGAATATTTGTATCTCCCTCCAGCCCAAGGAAGCCATTCTCTATTTTGAAAAAGGAAAGAACATGGCACTTTCGGGCGATACGGAAGGCGCGGAGACCAATTATCTCAAAGCGCTGCAGCTACGGCCAAAACAGCGCGATATCATGGAGAGCCTCTATGAGGTGTATTATGCAAAACAGGACTTTAATAAGGCCATAAATCTGGTAAAACAGCTCATAGAATTTGACCAACAATACAAAGAAGATCTAGCTAGAATTTACATCCGCACCAAAGAATTTGACAAGGCGCTAGCGTTGCTTGATGCGCTTGATCGCGAATGGGGCAAGGACACTTATCGGGACCAGATGCGGCGGCAGGCGTACGCACTGAGCGGCGGCGATCTTGAAGAGCAGGCCATTGCAGAACGCATTAAAGCAAATCCCGATGCAGAACAGAATTACCTGAACCTTATCTATGTATTCAGCGAGCAGGGAGAAACACAAAAAGCGTACGAAACAGCACAAAAACTGCTCGAAATCAATCCAAAATCTGACGCAGCGCATCTTGCACTTTACAAATTCAACCTGGATAAAGGCAATATAGAAGAAGCTGTGCGTTCTATGGATAAAGTACTCAGAAGCACTTCTATTGAAGTGAAAGCAAAGCATAGTGTACTCAATGATTTTTTACTCTTTGTGGAAGAACATCCAGAATTTGAAAACCAACTTGAACAGGCTATCGCCCTTTTCAGCGAAAAAGAAAAAATAGACGTCAATCAAGAATTGGCCGGGTATTATTTAAAAAACGATGATAAGGAAAAAGCACTCAATTATTACCTGAATGCATATCAAAACGAGCCCGAAGATTTTAATGTGATCAAAAACCTGATGATTCTTCAGCTGGAAGTACAAAAGTTTCCAGAGGCTGTAAAACTCGCTCAGGAAGGCAACGATCTGTATCCCAGTCAGCCGATTTTTTACCTTATTTCTGGCGTGGCCAATAATAATCTTGAAAATTATACCGCAGCCATTCAAGATCTGGAAATGGGCATAGATTATGTGATAGAAGATCCCACGATGAAGAGCGATTTCTACACGCAGCTGGGCGTTGCCTATGAAAAATCTGGAAATCCCTCAAAAGCTGCGGAATATAAAAAACGCGCTACCCAATTGTTGCAATAAATTTTATGAAATATACTTTTTCCATTCTTTTCTGCCTTGTCTTATTGCTTAGCGGTTGTAAATCCCGAAAGACCGCCACGCCTGAAGATTTG
>JBBQSI010000405.1:0-3648 GCA_038213975.1 Chitinophagales bacterium | reverse complement strand
CATTCTTTTACAATCTAAATTCTATTAGATGACGGAAGTCGTCTCAGTGCCGCGACTGCCTTTTTACAAAAAACTTTCTCATATCCTGGTTGCCCTGGTGGTAGTAGGGTACCTGCTTGTGGCAGGAAAAGAAATTCTCTCGCCACTAATTTCTGGTTTGCTTTTCGCCATACTGCTACTGCCCGTTTCTGTTTTCCTCGAAAAGAAAATGAAATTCTCCCGCGGTGCCTCAGCCAGTACCTCGGTGCTATTGTTACTCATTTGTATTGCTGCTTTGTTGCTGGTGTTGGCAAAGAAATCACCGGAATTACGGGAAATGTTCGCCTTTCAATTAAAGACGTAGTGGGTAAAACAATTTTTGCAAATACTTATCAGGATGTAAACCGGCAACTCACCCTCAATGCAAATATTCCATCCGGTACTTACTTACTTGTTGCGGAAAATAATAACGAGCGAAGAGTATTAAAGTTTATTAAATAATTTTTGCAAATGCAAAACTGAAAGCAATGATTGAGGCAGGCGCTTCCCGTGTTGGAACATCAAAAGGAATCGAGCTAATAACCGGGTAAAAAAACAGTTTCCTGAAAAGTGCATATTGACCCCCAGACAAGTAATGATTTCGTCGGGCACCAAATGACTCCGACGCATTCAACTGTACTATTGAAACTGACGAAATAGACTTTTCCGTACCGGGCTTGGGAAATGCAGCATCAACGACCATCCTCTTTACTCAATGCCCGGATAATCATTTCGTCCGACTGTGTCCCGCCCTATAGTCAACATGTAATAAACCACCAAACCGAGCGAGTCAATCTTCGTAAATATCAA
This sequence comes from Chitinophagales bacterium, assembly GCA_038213975.1. GTDB lineage: Bacteria > Bacteroidota > Bacteroidia > Chitinophagales > Chitinophagaceae > Ginsengibacter. The sequence goes on along the minus strand of JBBQSI010000405.1, from coordinate 2,820 downwards.
TAACTTTTTCATAAACGTTTTTTGCACATTATTGCAGTCAACTTGCCAGTCGTTTGATAATGGTGCGACAGGTGAAAGACGCAGCAATACGCTGCTGCATTCGTAATTCTACGATGCACCACAGTAATTTCATAACATAAATAATTGAGTAGTGACGCCCTTGTGCAGGGGGAGTGCCAGGCGTATCTTTGTACCAGAAGTTGATTGATGTTATACCAAACATTAATCATCCCGATGGCTGTCGGGAATCCAATCCATTGAAAATATCCTGTATCCAGATCCATTGAAAAGTGCCAATATCCAATTATCCGGCAGAAAGATCAAAATCTGATATCAGTCAACTTCTAATTTTTTTATCCAATACCTGTTAGAAAACTAAATCCACGGAATCCAAACCACAAAAGACTTCTGTATCTTTTGAAAACATTTACCCCGAAACAAAAGTCATTCAACCCTGTACCAAGTACAGGGTTTTCTTTTGGTCATCTTCAAATTTTGTTGATTCGCACCCAAAGCACGTGGTAATTCCAAACCTTTCCCTGCCAGGCGTCGGGGATGGACATAAGATCAACCACAACCCCATCATGCCCCGACAGTCAAGGCAATCGAAGGCAGCACAGCACCCCGCGGCTGAATCCTTTAATTGACAAACATTTGCCTGGCAGATTTCATTTTTCTGCTGAAGGCGAAGGGATGAGATCTCCCCGTCTTTTGCTTCAAGAAATAATTTACTTTAGTGCTGTTCAACAGGATTGCTTGCACCCTCAACATTTTACGGGGCAGATCAGGATGGACTATTTACCTTCCTTTTTAAAAAAAGGAGATTTTTATTAACCCTTTACACTGAACTTATAAAATGAATATGCAGATAAATAAAACGCTATCAATCCTGGTTGGACTTTGGATTCTTATGCTGGGAACTTCTTGTAAAGAACGCGATAAGGAAGTGGAAAACGTAGACCCGAAAACTGAACAACTGAAGTTGGCTCCCGGCTTCCACGCCGAGCATCTATACAGCCCGGGAGAAAACGGCCAGGGATCGTGGGTGGCCATGACCTTTGATGATAAAGGTAGGATGATAGCCTGCGATCAGTATGGAAGCTTGTATCGCTTAACTATTCCGCCGGTGGGATATGATACTGTCTCAGAAAAAATAAAAGTTGAAAAGCTGGAGATTAAAATTCCGGGAGACACGGCAAAACTGAAAATAGGATTTGCTCATGGGTTGCTCTATGCTTTTAATAGTCTTTATGTGATGGTGAACGATGAGGGCGACACAACCCTGGAGAGAAAGAGCGGATTGTACCGGGTGCAGGACACTGATGGTGATGACCAGTATGATAAGATTACTTTACTGAAACGTCTTGAAGGCCAGGGAGAACATGGCCCGCATACGGCAGTATTGTCTCCTGATAAAAAATCGCTTTATATAATCGCAGGCAATTTCACACAGATCCCCGAAATGGATGATTACAAGTCGCCGCCTGCCGACAGGGAAATTGACAACCTGCTGCCATTGATCAGGGACCCTAACGGTCACGATAACACGGTGAATACACATGGCGGGTGGATTGCGCAAACTGATTCAATTGGTAGTAACGGGAAGTTGATAAGTTCAGGAGTTCGCAATCCGTTCGATCTTACCTATAATGATGCCGGCGATCGGTTCACTTACGATTCGGATATGGAATGGGACATGGGCCTTCCCTGGTACCGCCCAACGCGCATCTGTCATGTAACGAGCGGCAGCGAGTTTGGATGGCGGCCAGGAACAGAGAAATGGTCTCCAGCTTTTCCTGATAACCTGCCTCCGGTTATAAATGTTGGCCAGGGATCTCCCACCAGTTTCTTTAGCGGTCACGATGCCCGGTTCCCGGAAAAATATAGAAAGTCTTTATTCGCCTTCGACTGGAGTTTTGGAATTATCTATGCCATACAACTTGAGCCGGACGGAGCTTCCTATAAAGCGAAAGGCGAGGAATTTGTTTCGGGTTCTCCGTTACCACTAACCGATGGTGTGATTGGCCCAGACGGTGCACTTTATTTCCTGACCGGCGGCCGCCGCCTGGATTCACATCTTTACCGCGTTTACTATGGCGATAATTCAGAAAATAAAGAAGCACTTGCAGAAGCGGCACTGAATGAAGAACAACAGCTTCGCAGAAAGCTGGAAGCGTATCATGGAAAACAAGATGCCGGCGCGATAGATTTTGCGTGGCCCTATCTGAAGCATGCTGATAGATTTATTCGTTTTGCCGCCCGCATTGCAGTCGAGAATCAACCGTTGACTCAATGGCAACAAAAAGCGCTTAATGAAAAAGACCCAGTCATATTAACGCAAGCCATCATTGCGTTGGCGCGGCAGGGTGATTCGAGTTTAAAGGACACAGCGCTTAAGTCACTGATGACCGTTAATAATTCACAGCTCTCCGCGACGCAATTAGTGGATTTTGTTCGTGCATTTGAATTAGTGATGGCCCGCATGGGCATGCCGGGAGCTACCGTAAAGGCACAGGTGGCGGATTACCTGAACCCTCTATATCCTGCCCCCGGTAATGAACTAAACCGGGAACTGAGTAAGGTGTTGGTTTATGTAGAAGCACCTGATGCAGTTTCAAAGACCGTTGCTTTGATGTCCACCGCTAAAGATGATAATTCCGGACAAAATACGCTTAGCCAGTCTTCTGATCTTATCCTTCGAAATCCGCAATATGGTATCGATATAGCAAATACACTTTCAAAACTTCCCCCGGCACAGCAAACATTTTATGCGACGGTATTAAGCCAGGCAAAAGGCGGGTGGACACAAGAATTACGGGA
>JBBQSI010000404.1:0-3659 GCA_038213975.1 Chitinophagales bacterium | reverse complement strand
CCCCACTGATGTCCGCGTAATTCTTAAAATTGGTTGCGATGGAAATATAGATCGTGGCGCTGTTGGCATTTGTAACTGAAAGAGAAGTATCGTTGGAAGAAAGCGAACCGCCGCCATCAAGCTTTATCCGGGCAAGGCCTTTAAACTTGACGAGACCCTTTACACCTTCGTGATCCATTGTGTGACCACTAATGGTTAATTCTTCGGCTGAAGTCGTTGCCATAGTTGCGGCAGGCTGAGGAGAAGAAAAAGACGCAGCGAAAGAAATGCTGCCAGGCTTATTTGCAGTCAATTGCAGAACAAGCACATGGCCAGGCAAAGAAGTGAAAGCTTCCCGGGTGTATGTAATTTCGCCAACTGTGTATGATGTTTTCGTGACCGCTCTTGAAAATAAGCCCAAAATTTTCTGAATAAAAAAATACTTTTTCGGGTTGCGAAGAGTACTCATTATAAAAGGAGGCAGAACAAAATTGAAGACAACATATTTTTTTCACAAGTACTTGTGTGTAGGGCTCGCACTTGGGGGAAACAAAGGTGCGCCTGGTAAAAGGACGTTGAAAAATGCTCCTGCAGCAGGATAAAAAAATAAACGTGCGGTTGGGTTTCAAAAGGTGAAATGTCCGTGTAACATTTAATGGCGAAACATACAAAACAAAAAGGGGCGCCGATGGGATGGTTTACATCGATTTGAAATTTTTGCCGGCAAAACTTTCTTAATGATGAAGCATGATTTTCGATGATTGCAATTTTTGGGTATATCTTGGTGACAATTGATCTGGGCTGGGGTAAAAACCTAAAATCCAATGAACCGCACTGCCTGTCCGCATCGTACATTTAGCTAACCCCTCGGCCATGCACAACTATATTTCCGGCATACAACAAATTGGAATTGGGGTGAAAGATGCAAAATCCTCCCTGCACGAATATGCAAAGTTGTTTGGCATGAACACGCTCGTGTTCAACGATATCTCCGAAGCTTCGCTGATGACACGCTACACGGGTGGCAAGGCGTACAACAGACAAGCGCTACTTTCCATGAATTTACAGGGTGGTGGCGGCTTCGAGATTTGGCAATTCCTGGATCGGGAACCTGAGGAAGCTTCCTCACCGATTCACTTTGGTGACCTCGGCATTTTTGCGCCAAAAATCAAATGCAGGAATATGCAGGATGCATTTGCGTTTTTTACAGCTGCGGGTAAACAAAAAGTTTCTGCCCTGCAAGCGGATGGCCGTGGTAATAAACACTTCTGGCTGGAAGATGCAAATAGCAATCTTTTCAACGTGGTTTGCGGGAACCATTGGTTTCAGCATTCTGCAAAAACAACAGGTGGTGTAAGTGGCGCCGTGATAGGAGTTTCCAATATGGACGCCTCAATAAAATTTTATCAAACCCTCCTGCAACGCTGTGAAGTAGTGTACGATAAAATTGAAACCTGTAAAAACGCTTTCGCCAGCTCACCCGGAAAATACAGGCGTGTCCTGCTGGAAACCCATCCGGTTGGAAAGGGCGCTTTCGGCAAATTATTGGGATCAGTGGAACTGGAACTTGTGCAAAGCCTGGACCGTGAACCGGTTAAGATTTATCACAATCGATTTTGGGGAGATTGCGGATACATTCACATATGCTTTGATGTCTTCGACATGTGTGGCCTAAAAAAGCACATGGAAGAAAGCGGCTACTCTTTCACGGTTGATAGCGTCAATTCCTTTGAGATGGAAAACGCGGCAGGCCGATTTTGTTATGTGGAAGATCCTGATGGCACCCTCATAGAACTGGTAGAAACGCACAAAATACCGATCATAAAAAAGGCAGGCATCTATTTAAATTTAAAGAAAAGAAACCTTGAAAAGCCCCTCCCCGACTGGATGATCAAATTGCTTTCACTGAGTAAGGTCAAATAAAGAGAAGACGTTTTTACGTCACAGCACCACCGCAACTGCTTCCTGCACCGGCCGTACAACCATAGCAGTGTTGATTGATTACGATTGTGCGGTTGTCCAACTCTTCTAAATTAAAGTCTGAAATATGTTTCGATGATGTGGCAACTCTTAAGTCAAGCATTTGATTGAAATCACAGTCGTAAAGCAGGCCATCCCACCCAATAGAAATTGTGTTCCTGCACATCACGTTTGCCGCGGCTACCGGGTTGTAGGCTGCTACCAGTTTTTCCATATACTTTTCATAATTGCCACTCTTTAACAGGTAATCCAGGTAACGGCTGATCGGGAGATTCGTGATGGCGAAAAGATTGTTGAAAACAATACCGTGCTTTTCAAACAAAGATTTTTTGTAATCAGCTTCCAATGCTTCCTGTGGGGGCGGCATGAATGCGCCGGCCGGGTTATAGACGAGGTTGAGGGTGAAACCTGTGCCTTCTTTCCCATACCCTACTGCATTCAGCATTTGCAGGGCAGTGATGCTGTCTTCAAAAACACCGTCGCCGCGTTGCCTGTCTGTCCTGTCCTGGGTATAAAATGGCAGCGAGGACACTACTTCCACCTGATGCTCGCGGAAAAAATCCGGCAGGCTGTTGTACTTTTTGTTGGCGAGGATGATGGTAAGGTTGCACCTAACGATTACGTGCCTTCCAAGTTTTTTTATTTCTTCAACAAAATAGCGGAAGTCAGGATTCATCTCCGGCGCTCCACCCGTGAGATCTACCGTTCTTAATTGCGGGTTGTTCCTTAGCGCTTCAAGGCAATGCTGCATCGTTTCCCTGGTCATGATTTCCTTGCGGTCCGGACCCGCATCCACATGGCAATGGTTGCAAACCTGGTTACACATTTTGCCAACATTTACCTGGAAAATTTCCACGCCGGTAGGCTTCAAAGGGAACAGGCCACTTTCTTCCAGCTTTTGCTGAAAAGGAACAAGGGCAAAATCACCTGAAGCGCCGTGCTCTATGATGTCTAATTGATTTTCCGTCGAGGCCAACTGGTGGTGCCGGTAATTGAGCGAAACTTTTCGCTTTTTGGTGGTTGCAGTTTCGGTTGGTATGCTGCTCATAGATCTATTTATTGTTTTCAAAGGGTTGATCGCTGTAGTTGCCGGGTGCAAGTCTCCAGTCGTAAGTTTTAAACTCTACGGCCGGATGCGTCCGCGCGGGAATGATTTCAAAGTTGTTTAAAATTGTACTTATCCCTGATTTGCCGCCGAAGTCGGCCCGGAACCAACTCATCAGTCTGGGAAGATAAACTATATTATTTTCACTGTCGTACGAGGCCTCTCCTGGGAGATAAGCTCTTGTTGCCACGTCCGGTTGGGCATCCAGCGATGCATAGTTGTAGGAGGCGATGGGCGGACAGCTCTTAGCGCCGCAGTTCAGGGCAAAATGAATCCGGTAATCTATTTTATCTACCCGCAACGATTTTTCACGCTTACCCGGAAATAGACAGGGCACACACCATGTTCCGAAAAAATCGAGTATGGTTAGCACTGATGCCGCAGTGGGCAGGGAAGCAGTGCCGGCCTTGTTATTTGATACTTTTGAAAATGAGAATTCCTTTACTGAGTCGCCGATGCAAAATGATCTTTGCGCGGAGGTTGTTGGCTGCCGTAAAAACAGGAATAAATAACAAAGAGTAAAGAGTCTGAAAATCATTTAGCGGAAAACTTAAAATACGTAAAAAGGCTCCTGTCAGTTTCAATTGCTATTGAG
>JBBQSI010000403.1:0-3679 GCA_038213975.1 Chitinophagales bacterium | reverse complement strand
AGCTGCCTGCTTATCATGAACAACATGCGCTTTTACCTGCCCCGCCATGAAAAATACTGGTATGTGCTCACGGTAAGCCTTGGCCTAAGTGCGATCACCTATCTCCTGGCAAAAGGCATTCTCTGGCTTTTATTCAAAGATGATCCCAACTACCTGCAATCATTTCATCAATCAAACGGACTTCGGTTTGCCATATCCTTTTTAGTCATCGGATGCTTTTCCACGTGGAGCCTGCTTTTGTTCACGCAAGAGGAGCAACAGAATGTGAGTCGCCGTAAAGATGAAATGGAAAAGCTTGCAAGAGATGCGGAACTGGTAAGGCTTCGTCAACAGTTACAGCCGCATTTCCTTTTCAACAGCCTCAATTCTATAAGCGCTCTTACAGGTACGCAGCCGGAAAAAGCGCGAAAGATGATTGAGCAATTGAGTGATTTTCTGCGTGGCACACTAAAAAAAGACGATCAGCAATGGAGCTCGCTGAATGAAGAAATACAATACCTGAAGCTATATCTTGAAATCGAGCAGGTCCGTTTCGGCTACCGTTTGCAGACAGAAATCAGTTGCACAGATGAGGCACTTAACATGCGTATTCCCGCATTACTCTTGCAGCCTGTGGTAGAGAATGCTATTAAATTTGGGTTGTATGATACTACCGGCAAGGTGTTGATTACCCTGGAGGCTTACAGTGAGACTAGTGAGCTGAAGATTGTCGTTCAGAATCCTTTCGATCCCGAAACTTCGGCGACTGTGAAGGGTACAGGTTTCGGCCTTTCGTCTATCCAGCGGAGATTATTTTTGCTTTTTGCAAGGCAGGATTTATTAACTACAACGCATACAGGTGAAATATTTCAAACGAAAATTAAAATTCCCCAAATAGGATGAAGGTTGTAATTATAGATGATGAACCTCTGGCCAGAACAGTAGTGAAAGAATACCTCGCTGGCTACGAACATATGAAAGTGGTTGCAGAATGCAATGATGGCTTTGAGGGCTGTAAGGCTATTTCGGAATTATCTCCAGATATTATTTTTTTGGATATACAAATGCCGAAGATCAATGGATTTGAAATGCTTGAACTGATAGAGCAGCCGCCGGCTGTAATATTTACCACCGCCTTCGACGAATATGCAATACAGGCGTTTGAAACCAATGCGGTGGATTATCTCCTGAAGCCGTTTAGTAAAGAGCGCTTTGATAAGGCGATACAGAAAGTGCCAGCAGGCAACGCAGAAAAAATAGCAGCCACCCTGGAAGAGGCGGCCACTTCTCCCGGACAACAAAACAGGGTAGTATTAAAAGACGGAAATAAAATAAAGATCATCCCGGTAAATCAAATACTTTATTTGCAGGCCGCCGATGATTATGTAAAAATTGTAACGTCCAAAGGCAGCTACCTTAAAAAACGGACGATGAACTCTTTTGAAAAATCCCTGGGCGCTCACCTCTTTGCCAGGATTCATCGATCTTATATAGTAAATACCCAGTTTATCACCCACATCGATCCCTATGAGAAAGATGGCCATCTTGTTCATTTGAGTACCGGTCACCAGCTTCCAGTAAGCAAGTCTGGTTATGCAGGTTTGAGAATCATTTTGGGTATATAATCGCTGCGGATGCGTGTTCAAAATATTTCTCTATTTGTAGAAATTTTCGGCTGATTAGAGAAATGTTTCAAATTTGCGGTGCAAACTCTCAACAATCTTTTTCAGAATTTTAGAGAATCGGGTTTCGCTTGATGATTATTTTAAAGAATTCGGCAAAAGGATCATCAGTAATTTTAATTGGCCCCTTTGGCATAACGATTGTTAAAATATGGACAACTGATCCCCAACTTTAACTTCCGAAGTCAGAATTTTCCGATGAAATCCGTAGGTTTAGGTTGGTCAACATAAATTCACTGTCCAGGCCAATTTTCAAACTTAACAAAAGCCAGCAGCAGATATGAGCCGTATTTTAATAGTAGAAGATAACCACGATGTACTATGGGTAGTAAAAATTGTCTTAAAACGATACGGCTTCAAGGTGATGGCTATACCCCGGGGTGAAGACGTAATGTCGAGAACAAAAACATTTCGGCCGCATCTTATTTTACTTGATGTAGTTCTTGCCGGCATAAGTGGTATTGAGGTTTGTAACGAATTAAAAGCAAACGATAAAACGAAGGAAATTCCGATAATTATGTTCTCAGCTCATGCGAACATGAAGGATATTTTAAAGCAGACAAAACCGGACGATTTTATTGCAAAGCCTTTTGATGTAAACGAGTTAGTAAAAAAGATCAAGCACCAGATAGAAGTGCACTACGATGAATTTGGTAGACGAAAGAAGCCGGAGGGTGCTGCTTAACGCTCAAATAAATTATAAATAAAAAAGCCTTTAAGATATTTCTTAAAGGCTTTTGCTGTAGGGGGAGGGTTCGAACCTCCACGAGGCAGTTAGCAATAGCACAAAGTTCAGTGGTCGACCCTGGTCGTCCTGATTTTCATCCGGACGGCTCTATACTACGTTTATCCTGTGATCCTCACCCCCGAGACAAGAGGGCATGTCTGCCTAAATTTCATCACCCCACAATTTTAAAGAACTTTTGTAGTGCAAATCTAATAAAAGGAGCTTATTGAGAAAATTATTTGAAAGAAAATATTTAAAATTTAAAATTTGATTAATGAATTCACTATCTTACTGAAATAATTCTAAACTCTTCTCCTGTATGAGTGCAAAGTTAAATATAGATAAACTAGATCTCCAAATAATTCAGGAAATGTTAGAAAATGCCGAAACGCCCTATGCAGAGCTCGGTAAAAAACTTTTTGTAAGCGGTGGTACAATTCACGTTCGAATAAAAAAACTGGAAGAGATTGGTATCGTTCATGGGAAAAGGCTGAGTGTCAATCTCAAGAAACTTGGGTATGACATCACGGCTTTTATCGGCATATTCCTTGAAAAAAGCTCATTGTATGACTCTGTCGCCGAAGAGCTGCAAAAAATCCCTGAAATCGTTCGGCTCAACTACACCACAGGAAATTATAGTATGTACATCGAGGTGATTTGCAAAGACATTAACCAACTGCGAAACGTGCTGCACGACCAGCTTCAAAAAATTAAAGGCATCGAGCGGACAGAAACATTGATTTCTCTTGCAGAAAGTTTCAACAGGAATGTGGAGGTCAGCAAAAGTGATGATGTTTAGAGGCCTCAGCTTTTTACATCAAAAGCGTCCCGGAGTCCATTTCCAACAAGGTTAAAAGCTAACACCAATAACATGATGGCAACTCCCGGAGCAAGTGCCAAGGCAGGATTATTGGTGATAATAAAGTTGTAATTTTCCTTGATCATTAGCCCCCAGCTTGGTGTAGGCGGTTGCACACCCACTCCCAGGAAACTTAGACCAGCTTCAATAATAATAGCACTGGCGAAATTTGAAGCCGCGATGACCATTACCGGCCCCATCACATTAGGAAAAATGTGTCTCCTGATAATCCTGAGATCCCGTAATCCCAAAGCTTTAGCCGCCTGCACATATTCCATCTCGCGTATGGAAATTACCTGTCCCCTGATAATTCTCGCGACGTTTACCCACATTGTGAGGCCAACTGCGATGAAAATTTGCCAGAAACCTTTTCCGAGTGCCAGCGAAATTCCAAATACAAGCAGAAGTGTTGGCATGCTCCAAATCACGTTG
>JBBQSI010000402.1:0-3686 GCA_038213975.1 Chitinophagales bacterium | reverse complement strand
GCCGCCCCAAGCGCTACCACTTCGTCAGGATTCACTGAATTGTTTACTTCCCGTCCATAGAATTTTGAGACCGCATCGATCACCGCGGGTACACGCGTCGATCCACCGACCATCACCACATCATCAAAATCCGAAGCTTTTAAACCAGCATCTTTCAGGGCACTGCGGCACGAAGCGATGGGTCTGTCCACCAGCGGTTTTGTTAACTCCTCACATTTTTCAAGCCTTATCTTGAGCGCATGTCCACCCACATTTGTTTCATAAATATCTGCAGACGATAACTTCTTTTTTGCCTCTTCCGCAGCAAGCCGCAGTTCTTGCGAAAGTGATTTATCATCCTCACTTATTTCTACGGGAAAAGATTTTTTCCAAAATTCAACAATAGCATTGTCGAAATCATCGCCACCCAGGTAAGTATCGCCATTGGTGGAAAGTACTTCGAATACGCCGCCATTGATCCTCAAAATTGATATGTCGAAGGTGCCTCCGCCAAGATCATAAACAGCCACGGTCCGGTCATCATCTTTGCCGAGGCCAATACCATAAGCAAGGCTCGCCGCCGTTGGTTCATTGATAATGCGCAAGACATCAAGGCCCGCCAATTTTCCCGCATCCCTTGTAGCCTGCCGCTGGGTATCATTGAAGTAAGCTGGCACCGTGATGACCGCTTTCTTTACAGGCGTCTTTAGAATATGCTCAGCCCGCGTTTTTAATTCCTTTAGGATAATGGAGGAAAGCTCCAGCGGCGAGTAAAACTTTTCACCTACCTGCACCTTCGCCATTGCATTGGGATCCTCGTCATAAATTTTATAGGTAAAAAAATCACGGTGCTCACGGATATCGTTATACGATTTACCCATCAATCGTTTTGCGGAAAAAATAGTCTTCCCCGGTTCTGTTATCAAAAACTCTTTCGCCGCCTCCCCTACGCTCACCTGTCCGCCGTCGCCAAAGTGAATGACCGAGGGTACTAAAGAAGCAGCATCATGCTCTTTCAACGCTACTGCGTTCCTGGTATCCGGGTGAATAATTGCTACGAGGCTGTTAGTGGTACCCAGGTCTATCCCTACTATAATCTCATCTTTTTGAAGGGTGCCTGTCGTTATATTTATTGGAACTCTTGCCATGTTTAATTTTCATTTAAAGAACTATTAGTCCAGCCCGGTTTCATAATGCCGCTCGGGAATTTCCACCTCACTAAATCCTTTGCCTATCAGGCGATTTCTAAACTCTTGTTGTACATCGTATTCCCCGTGTACCAGGAAAAGTTTTTTTACTTGTTTAGGATCCTGACAGGCAAGCCATTGACAAAGGTCCTGGTAGTCGCCATGTGCACTCATACTTTTTATTTCACCAATCTCTGCGTGCACCTCGTGCGGTGTGCCAAAAATACCAACTTCCGAAGGATGCCGTTTTAATCGTCCCCCGAGAGAATTTGGTTCGCAGTAACCCGTTAACAAAATTGCGTTGCGACTGTTCTCAATGTTGTTACTGATATGATGCTTTACCCGGCCGGCTTCTGCCATCCCACTGGCGGAGATAATTACACATGGCTCGTTACCGTAATTGAGCATCTTACTTTCCTGGACACTTTTTACAAATTTTAAGCCTTTGAAGTCGAAGGGGTCTTCATCACTTTGCAATACTTTCTGAATCCTTTTATTAAAATATTGCGGGTAGCTTTCAATCACCTGCGTGGCCTCCATGCTCAAGGGGCTGTCTACAAAATATTTTACCGGCGGTAGCCTGTTTTCGTTTTCTAATTGATTAAGTGAAAAAAGAATTTCCTGCGTTCTTCCTACGCTGAAGGCCGGCATAATCAATTTCCCTTTTTTCTGCAGGCAGGTGCGCTCTATCCAGGCAAGCAACTGGTCGGTAGTATCTTCTATCCGCTCGTGCAGTTTATTACCATACGTTGACTCCATGATGATGTAATCAGCCTGCGGAAAATCATCTGGTGATTTTAGGATCACATCCCTGTATCTGCCGACATCGCCGGAAAAAGTGAGGCGAATTTCTTTACCCTTTTCCCTAATCTTCAAATGAACAGTTGTACTGCCGATAATGTGTCCTGCATCGAGATACATAAATTCCACCTGGTCATCAATCTTGTACCACTTGCCATAGTCTACCGATACGAAATATTCTTTGGCGCGTAGAGCATCCGCCATTTCGTATAGGGGTTTCAGGTAGAGAAGTCCCTTCGCCGCCCGCGTCTTGTTCACAAACTTGAGATCGTTTTCCTGGATGCCAGCGCTGTCTTCCATCAAAATGCCCGTGAGTTCTTTTGTGGCCGGCGTAGCAAATATTTTTCCGTGGAAACCATCACGCACAAGTTTGGGAATGAGCCCGCTATGGTCAATGTGTGCATGCGACAAAATGAGGTAGTCAACCGAGGCTGCATCAAAACCGAGGTTAGCATTCAGTTCGATTGTTTCTTTACCCATCCCCTGGAACATTCCGCAGTCCAGTAAATATCTTTTGCCCGATGAGAGGGTAATAAGATGCTTAGAGCCGGTAACAGTCCGGGCCGCACCGTGGAAGGCAATTTTCATGTTAGAAATTTTTAAGGAGGGAAAGGTACGCCATCACAATATTTTCATGATTGCGATCGGCGCTTTTTAACTTTGAAAGACCACGTAAAGTTAAATTCCGCGACTAGTTCACCAACAAGTGAATGTCCTTTAGCATGTGCCACGACGGTGCAGCCCTCGCCTGTTTCGATCGCTTTGCGGATTGTATCGGCGATTAACAGGCCATTGTCGCAGGTAAAAAGAGTTCGGCCTGTTGCTTTTTTATGATAGCGTGCATCCAAAGCCGTTAGTAACATCGATACCGATGGTGAATGACGATAAATGTTGGCCATTCCTGGTAAGCCTGTCGTCATTTCTGCAGCCATCGATAAAGAGGCAAAATAGGTTGATGAAAACGGATTTTTTGTCAGCCATTTGTAGGGCACACTAACCGAGCATTTTTCTCTGGTGATTTCTTCAACCCTGAGTCCTGAAAAAAAAGCAGCCGGCAATTTCATGAGCAGGTAGAGCCGAAACTTCCAGGGATTTCTAACCAAATGAAAAAACACTTCCCGGTTTGCAGACATGTAATTAGTTTTTTGCTGGTTTCAGAATTTCAATTCTTCGTGAGATGCTTTCACCGGCTTCATCCACTATCGTCAGTATGTGCTTGCCTGGTGGAGGACTGAGCGCTAACTGGTGATAGCCTGATGTAGTGGCGATAAACTGGTTGTCAATATGCCAGAATATTTTTGCCCCCGGTGAGCGGTGTGTAGCTGAAAAAATTGTTTTTCCCGGACTACCGTCTATTTCAACAGGTATATAAATAGCGGCGCCATTATCAGGATAGATGATATCCATGCTGTTCGCAAAATCACTAATGGCACAGCCTGCCTTGAACGGCGGCAGCTGCTTGTATGATGGATTACTTTGCGCAAAATAAAACTCCATAGATGGCGGCAACACAAACCAACTTTTATGAGTGATGTTGCCACTCGGTTCACAGTTTTCATTTACCTGAAAATTGCCTTTCGCATCCAGGTGAATTAACCGGTGGTACGGACATTGTGGCGACCGGTAGGCATTTTTACTTTCCATGATTGTATCAACGGCAGAGCAATAGTTACCCGCACGGAAACCACTCTCCCGGCAAACCGGCAGATATCTGAAATT
>JBBQSI010000401.1:0-3691 GCA_038213975.1 Chitinophagales bacterium | reverse complement strand
CCACATAGCAATTATCATATCCAAAGGCTCACAAAAGGTACTTCTATGAAAATCGCTTCAATAAAATTCACGATTATTTTTTCTACTATAATATTCCTGAGTGCTGCCAGTTCACATTCGCACGGACAAGTTTTTAAGCGGGTTATAGACGACACCCAGGATGATAAAGCAAGGACTGAAACAAGCAAAAAGACGACTGTAAGAAAAAGTAATCGGAGTACTGAATACACCTACCCAACCCGCAGAACAAATAATTTACCACCCGGCCAGGCCAAAAAAATCCATGGTGAACAAAGTGCTAGGGATTTTGCACCGGGACATAATAAGAACAAGAAAAAGTATCACCGCAAGTCCGAAAAGCACAAATACGCTCGTGTCGGAGAAAGACATAAAAAATAATAACTGACACCGCACCCTGTATCAGTGAAAGGCCCTTTCGAGAGAGAGGGCCTTTATTTGTAGCCCAATATTTTCAGCATGCTTTGAGCAGTCTGCTCCTTTGCATGTAGCCAGTCCACGTGTTGGCCGTTTTTGTCTATGTCCACAACGACGTGCTTAGGCGACGGAATAAGACAGTGTTTGATACCGCCATATCCGCTGATCTGGTCCTGATAAGCGCCTGTGTGAAAGAAGCCTAAAACAAGAGGATCTCCGTTTGAAGTCTTTGGGAGAAAAACTTCGTTGATATGCTCTTCGGAGTCATAATAATCATGGCTATCGCAGGTGATGCCACCAAGGGTGACACGCTGATATTCTTCATTCCATTTATTGATAGGAAGCAACAAAAACTTTTCGCCAATTCCCCAGGTATCCGGGAGTGTTGTTATGAAGGATGAATCGATCATATACCAGGTTTCGCGGTCATTTTGTTTTTTCTCGCCAATCACGCTGTAAATGTGGGCCATGCTTTCGCCAACAGTGTAGCTGCCAAATTCTGTAAAAATATCCGGCATCGGCACCTTCGTTCGTTTGCAAGCTACCTTTATGTTCCGTACGATCTCGTTGATCATAAACTGGTAATCATAATCAAAGCCCAGCGAGTGTTTGATGGGAAATCCACCGCCAATATTTATGGAGCTCAGTTCCGGGCAAATCTTCCGGAGCTGGCAATACAGGTTGATGATCTTATTTAATTCACTCCAGTAATAGATATCATCCTTGATGCCTTTATTCAGGAAGATATGCAGCATCTTCAGTTGAAATTTATCTTCATTCCCTTCTATCTCATCTACATAAAATTCGAGTATATCTTTTGCACGTATGCCTAACCGTGAGGTATAAAAAGGAAAGGTTGGTTCTTCTTCTGCTGCCACCCTGATACCAATGTTGAAAGGACCACGTACTGCTTTTTTATATGCTGCTAATTCGGATTTATTATCCAACACGGGTATGACGTTATGAAAGCCTGAATTGATCAGCTTTGCGATCCTTGTGATATAGGGTTTCTGCTTAAAACCGTTACAAATGATAAAAGTGTCTTTTGTAATCTTTTTGCCCTCATACAACTTATTGATGATCTCGATATCATAAGCGTAAGAAGTCTCCAGGTGAATACCATGTTTCAATGCCTCTTCGATAATAAAACTGAAGTGAGAGCTTTTTGTGCAGTAGCAATATTTGTACTCACCTTCATACTTATGCTTTTTCAACGCGTTTGCAAACATCCGCTTCGCCTTATTTATCTGTGACCCGATTTTGGGCAGATAGGTCATTTTGAGCGGCGTACCATACTTATCAATAAGCGCTTTAAGATCTACGCCATTGTATTGCAGGTATTCGTCCTTCAAAGCATAATCTTCCTGGGGGAAATTGAATGTTTGTTGTACGAGTGCGCTATAAGAATTTGTCATTAATAAGGATTAGTCTTAGAAAAAATTTCACAAATGTAACTGAATGCAAAACGACTGCAAACAAAAAAACCGCTCCATTAGAAGCGGTCCTATATATCATTACGTGTCTTCCGAATTATTTTAAAGAGCCAATCAAACTCTTGAAACTTTCCGGCTCGTTCATGGCCATGTCTGCAAGAATTTTGCGATTAAGGCCAATTTCCTTTTGTCCTAGTTTGTGCATGAATTCGCTGTAGGTCATTCCTTCTGCTCTTACGGCGGCATTAATACGTGCAATCCACAAAGCGCGGTATTCACGCTTTTTCAATTTACGACCCACATAACTGTAAGTCATACCTTTTTCCATTACGTTTTTCGCAACGGTGTATACATTTTTTCTCTTGCCGTAATACCCTTTGGCAGCTTTGAGAATACGTTTTCTACGTGCTTTGGAAGCAACTGAGTTTACTGAACGTGGCATTGTAATTTATTTTAACAATCCCAAAATGGGACGGGAATTAAAGAAGTTTATTTTAATCTGAGGAGCCTGAGCACAAATGGCCTGTTAGCGTCACTAACGATCCCTTTCTTCGATAAGCTGCGTTTACGCTTTGTAGACTTTTTTGTTAGGATGTGGCGTTTAAACGCCTTTTGATAAGTGATTTCACCGGTCCCGGTTACTTTAAAGCGCTTCTTGGCGCTTGAGTTGGTTTTTACCTTTGGCATGATCCGTATTTTACTTTTACACCCTGCCGGCGTCCCGAACTGACGGGAACTTATGGAGCCATATGGGAAATATGTTTTGAAATTCTAGGGCGTTTAGCCCAAACATAAAATGCTAAACGGGGTGCAAAAGTAGGGAAATTATGAGTTCAAATATTGGTAAGTCCTTGAAAGTTTAAAAAGCACTACCGGCTTGACGGTTTTTGTTTCCAAATACTTTCTTCAAGATGTCGGTGACGCGTGCGGCGGGATCCTGCCTGATCTTTTGTTCCTCCAGCCCGATGTGATAAAATAATCCAGCTAAGGCTTTCTCCGTAACATAAGCCGTAAGGTCAGTATTTACAGGATTCTTGCTAAAACGATTGTAGACGGTAAATACATTATTCCAATGTTTTGTAGCGTCCGTAAATTCCAGGGATTTGCTAACTACAGGGGTAAATGCAGTCGTTAACTGTTGAGTGGTTTTGCTTTTCAGGTATTCAGTTGCAGCATAACTGCCACCGTTTAAAATGCCAAATGCATCCTGTATGGTCATCTGCCTGATTGCATTCAGAAAGATGCTTCCGACGTATTTCGATGCATCTTCCGCTGCACGGTTCATTGACAAAATCGCTTTGTCAACCGTACCGCCGAGCCCGGCGTCCCGCAAAGTCTTCTCTACTTTCTGTGCATCCTCCGGCATCAAAATCCGGATCATATCATCTCCAAAAAAACCATTCAGCAAGCCGAGGTGAAAGGTACTGGAGTCGGTTCCAACACGCAATGCTTCTTTCAGGCCTGCTACTACTTCATCATTGGAAAGGCTTCCATAGCCAGAGGAATCCAAGATGGCTTTCGCTGTATCGCAACTACTCAGGGGCAGCGTAAAAATGGCAGCAACGATGATAATTTTTTTGAACATGCTAATAATTTGGCAAATAAATTCAACTACAATGCCAAATAAGACTTTGTGGCTGATTGCCGTTGTAGAAGGGTTTCTAAACTTTGGAAACCATCACTTCGCCAGGGGGTGCCGTACCCGAGGCAAGGGACTCCTCCATTTCTTCGGCCTGCAAGTCCTTAAGGCATTTTATTTTCAAATGATCGTATAAAGAATGCTTGTCAATAAGCATGGCCACTAAACTTGCCACCATGCCGGC
>JBBQSI010000400.1:0-3706 GCA_038213975.1 Chitinophagales bacterium | reverse complement strand
AGAAGAGGGCGATATTGAAACTGATAAGGGCATATTGATTGATAAATATTTTGAAACAACCGTTGAAAATATATATGCAATCGGTGACTGCGCACAGTTTATCAAACCAATAAGAGGGAGGAAGCCGGTGGAGCAGGTTTGGTACACTGCCCGGATACATGCGGAAACGCTGGCTCTAACGCTTACGGGTAACCTTACTGCTTACAATCCCGGCCCCTGGTTCAACTCTGCGAAATTCTTCGATATAGAATACCAGACTTATGGCGAGGTAAAATCCCACATCCCTGACGAGCAGGACTCTTTCACCTGGCGTCAGCCAAATAAAGAGGTTATGATCCGGTTGGTTTGGGATAAGGAGACCAGGGAATTAATTGGCGTGAATGCCTTTGGCATGCGCCTGCGGCACGAAGTTTTTGATGAATGGCTTAAAAACAAAAAATCAATTGATCATGTAGTTGATCATTTGGCGAAAGCAAATTTCGACCCGGAATTTTATAAGAAAAATGAAGCCCGGATAAAGGAACATTTTTACAGACAATTCTCTACAATTCAAATATAAAAAGCAGGATATATGGATAAATCAATTTCGTTATCGATTGCTGAACATCCAGCCGGCGGTGTAATGCAGAAGGTGGGGGTGGCACTGGCTACACTTGCACTTGCGTTCTTTATCCTGCTCCTCACAAATGCCTTACCCGTTTCCAACGCGTTAAAAATATTTTTGACTTTTGGAATTGGCGCAGCCGGCGGCATCCTCTACTCGATTCCGCTCTACATGGAAAAGGCCGGCATTCGAAACAACCATGTGATGTTTGACAAGATGACTTCCCGTGGTATCCCGGCGTTTGCCCTTGGTATATTTCTCACTGCATTTTATGTAATCCTTTATTGGTTCTCCTGGATATTGGATCCGATGATCCGGGCAATGGATCCGTTGAGTTTTGCGCTGAGGGGTGATGCCGCTGACAAGTGGTTTCTCTACGGCACCATGTACACGCTCGCCATACTGGTGATGGGCGTCCGTGCAATTGCAAAGTATCGTCACGACCGGTATCAAATTGTTAGAACTTGTTCAGTTATGTTTTTCCAGTTAGGCTTTGCCTGGCTCCTGCCTGCCCTGCTGAAGCTGATGAATCAGCCGGAATTTTATTTTAGCTATTTCTGGCCTTTGAAATATGATTACTTATTTCCCGGCACGGTGCAGGGTCTCATCAGCAGCGGCGGTCTTGGTGTTTTTATGATTTTCTGGAGTGCTGTACTTACGCTTATTGGTACACCTGTGCTTACATATTTTTATGGCAAGCGCTGGTATTGCTCATGGGTTTGTGGTTGCGGTGGACTGGCTGAAACGATGGGCGACCCGTACCGGCATCTTTCAAATAAATCTTTAAAAGCCTGGAAATATGAACGTGTGATCGTGTACAGTGTACTGGTGTTTGTAACGTTGACTACACTGCTCCTTTGGGCAAACAGTGCCATGAAAGGCAGCCTGCTTGGCGGGGTCTCGGGAATATTTTCCCAGGTTTATGGCTTTCTCATTGGTTCCATATTTGCCGGCGTTATCGGCACTGGCTTCTATCCCATTTTTGGTCCCAGGGTATGGTGCCGGTTCGGCTGCCCGATGGCAGCATACCTGGGCATTATCCAACGCTTTCGTTCCCGGTTTAGAATCACGACGAATGGCGGGCAATGTATCTCCTGCGGAAATTGTTCAACATATTGTGAAATGGGTATAGACGTTCGGGCATATGCTCAGCGGGGACAAAATATTGTAAGAGCTTCCTGCGTAGGCTGCGGTATTTGTTCAGCTGTTTGCCCCAGGGGTGTGCTTAACCTGGAAAATCTTGACCACGAGGGAAGGATCAATCCCAACCCTGTGATGCCGGGCAATGAAGCCCTGACGGCTAAATCGTAACTTTGAATGCCATGGAGCACCTTCCTACATCATAGATCATGCAGCTAATCATCGTCATCATTGCTACGCTGTACACAATTTGCCTTTCATTCCTGTTGCTATACAGTAGCGCCCAGGCATACCTGCTAATAAAATACATCCTTTCTAAAAAAAAATCTGCCAAAAATACGGAAGAGCATGTGCCTGAAATTTGGCCGGCAGTCACTGTGCAGCTACCTGTATATAACGAGATATATGTCATCGAGCGTTTAATCGACGCCGTTATGAACCTCGACTACCCGCCGGAAAGGTTGGAAATACAGGTGTTGGATGATTCAGATGATGAAACGACTGCCCTTATCACCAAGAAAATCTCAGAATACAATCACTCTCCTGTCCCACTTCGCCATATTCGCAGACCCCAACGGACGGGCTTCAAAGCAGGTGCTTTAAAATATGGTTTAGAAAAAGCGACCGGGGAGTTTTTTGCCATTTTCGACGCAGATTTTTTGCCACCGCCAAACTTTTTAAAGCAAACTATTCCCAGCTTGCTAAACCCGGAAGTTGGCATGGTACAAACCAGGTGGGCTCACATTAACCGCAGCCATTCTCTGCTCACTGAACTGCAGGCGTTTGCCCTCGATGCGCACTTCCGCGTGGAACAAGTGGGCCGTAATGCCAGTGACTGCTTCATTAATTTCAACGGAACTGGTGGCGTATGGCGAAAGGCGTGCATTTTAGACGCCGGTAACTGGGAAGCAGACACGCTGACCGAAGATCTTGATTTGAGCTACAGGGCCCAGTTGAAAGGCTGGAAATTTAAATACCTGGAAAATGTGGAAGCGTCGGCAGAATTGCCCCCGGTGATGAGCGCATTAAAAAGTCAGCAGTATCGCTGGACGAAAGGGGGCGCTGAAACAGCCAGGAAGCATTTGAAAGCTGTGTTTAAAAGCAAGCTGTCGCTCCTTGCAAAATGGCAGGCCGTGGCTCACTTATTGAACAGCGCAATCTTCGTCAACGTTTTCCTGTGCGCCGTGCTAAGCGTACCCGTCCTTTTTCTAAAAGATAGACTTACCGGCGATGGATTTTTCACCGTAGCGGGGAATGTTTATGTTGCAAGTTTCTTCATCATTAGTATGTCTTACCTCGTTACGTGTCTTTATAACCGGAAGAGCAAATGGCGGGGATTCATTTATTTTCTCCTCACATTTCCTTTGTTTATTTCTATGGCGATCGGGTTGTCGCTACACCATGCCATTGCGGTGCTGGAAGGCTATTTTGGTAAAAAAACACCTTTCATCCGCACGCCCAAATTCAATGTGACCTCTTCAAAAATTTTCAACCGGCAGAACATTTACCTCGGCGAAAAGCTTTCTCCGCTAATACTGCTGGAAGGTGGCATCGCGATCTTTTTCCTCGTTATTTTCAGCTTCAGCTATCGTATGCATGATTATGGAATGATGATCTTTCACTTTTTAGTCGCCACCGGGTTTTTCATGGTCTTTTTCGAAAGCATACGCGGAGGTACCTTCCTTAAGGCTAATTCCCAAAAGTGACAGAAGAAAGTCTTCGGGTACGGGTGGCTGTCATAATCCCCGCCTACAATGAGCAAGACGCAATCGGTTTGGTGGTGAGCGAAATTCCGCAATATGTCACAGAGATAATTGTGGTTGATAATGCATCTACCGACGAAACAGCAAGCGTTGCCCGGCGGTCAGGTGCCACCGTAATCTCTCAACCACAGGCAGGATATGGTAATGCCAGACTCAAAGGAATTGAATATTTGCAGAAATACGACTCACACCCGGACAA
>JBBQSI010000399.1:0-3709 GCA_038213975.1 Chitinophagales bacterium | reverse complement strand
AATGGCCCTACTTATCTAACGCTCGCAGGTAAAATTGTTTCAGTAGAAGCAAGGCATGCAGCTTTGATTGCCGACCTGATATCCAATGGCACTTTCGCGAATACTACTGACAGCAATGGTCTTGATCCTGCGATGTCTCCTGCACAGGTTTTAGCAGTTGCAGGCACGTATGTCAAAACAAAGATCAACGCTTCCAATTTACCATCTTAAAAACATCCAGAAATGAACTTAACAAATATATTATCCGAAATAGAAAAAGCTGATCCGGAAGTTTACGGTAAGCTGGATACACGAAGAAAGGCCATGCAGAGATTTGCAAATGCTTCAGGAAAGTTTGCTCTTGCATCTATTCCGTTGGCACTTGGCTCCATGTTTAAAACCGCTTATGGTCAATCCTCTTCATCCATCACTGACGTATTGAATTTCGCTCTGACGCTTGAATACCTGGAAGCTGAGTTTTACACTAACATTGTTGGCTCGCCAGGCTACCTGACGGCACCGGCTCCGGCACAGGGTGCGTTGACCAAAATACGTGATGATGAGAATGCGCACGTAGCATTTTTGAAATCTGTATTAGGTAGCAACGCTATTGCTAAACCAACATTTGACTTCACCGCAGGCGGTGGTTCAGGTACGGGTCCTTTTGCAGGATACCTTGGTAGCTATGTGGTTCAGTTAGCAATGGCACAAACTCTTGAAGATACAGGTGTGCGTGCCTATAAAGGCCAGGCTCCGGCAGTACAAGCGGATAAAACAGTCCTTACCGCTGCCCTCCAAATACATTCAGTGGAAGCCCGGCACGCTTCTCATATTCGCCAAATGCGGAGAGCGATGAATATGGCAATTCCTTCCGGCCAGACAGTGAAGCCATGGATCACGCTGGCACAGACAGGAATTGAATTCCCACCTGCCAATAGCGCAATCCAGAAAAGTTATGCCGGGGAAGACAATGTGATGCAAGCTGGTGTGACCATAACAGGTATAGGCGGCAACGCAGATATCGACGCTGCAGCAGCATCTGCAGCTTTCGATGAGCCACTGACTACGCAGCAGGTGATCGAAATTGTAACGCCATTTTTTGGATAAAAAATAATGCCCTGAAAACTATCGAAGCCACATCGTAACAGATGTGGCTTTTTCTTTGGTACGCCATGCATGGCGATAAACTTGAAAACGGCTGAAGCCCGTTATGAGGGTATGTAATCGCCATCCAATACCCAAAGGCAAAGGCAGCAGAAAGACGAACCTTGCCAGACTTGCATAGTCAGATGCAAAGCGTGCGAGAATGCGAAAATCAGGGAAGGTTATTGGCATATAGCCAAAACCTGGTTATTACTAATGCCTGTGATGGAATGACCGGCTGGCAAAGGAGGGTATGCATCATTGACGAATCGTTACCTGAATGGCATAAACTAAATTCACAAACCGCCGTATAACGACCGGTACGTACGGTGGTGTAAGAAGACAAGTAGCCAACTAATCTACCTTCCTACCCGATCAAAAAAATTTTTGTGCCAACTAGTCTGTAACTCTTTGTACTTTAGAAACCATGAACTACTGGCTTGTAAAGTCGGAACCTGACGTATACAGTTTCGATCAATTATTGAAAGACAAAATCACGACATGGGATGGTGTTAGAAATTACGCCTCCCGTTTGAATCTCCTTGAAATGAAAAAAGGAGATAATGTTTTTTTTTATCACAGTAACCAGGGTACCGAGATCGTTGGGATAGCTTCAGTGGTAAAGCAAGCATACCAGGATTCCACCACCACTGATAAGAGATGGGTTGCTGTAGATTTAAAACCTGTGAAGAAATTGAAGAGAAGCGTTACGCTCACGGAGATTAAGAGCCGCAAAGAGTTTGCGAATATGGACCTCGTACGTATTTCCAGGCTTTCCGTTCAAAAAGTGAAAAAAGAAGACTGGGACAAGATAATGGAGATTTGTAACTGACGTTAAAGGAACTATGGGATGATCGTATCCGTTAGTTTCATGCGTTTGAAAAAAAAATCTTCTTTTTCTTTCATTCTAATTTTGTAAACTATATATTTGTGGCCTACTCCTCTTCCCAGAGATTATCCTCTTCCCTTTAAAAACTTCTGTCGCTATTCCATAACTCTTACAGGAAGAACTTGTTGTTTTTTCAATTCCTTAGGATTCCGTTACATTTTACACTCTAAAACTTAATTATGGACAAGAAGTTTACATTCTTACCGAAGCTTGCAGCATCGCTTATTTTACTCGTAGTATCGGGAATGGCTATCAGCAGCTTTGGACAAACGGGTTGCGATAACCCAATTAGTCTTTATTCGGAAGATTTCGGCACCGGCACCATTGCTACCAGCCATCCGGATATCACAAGCCGGCTTGTGTACCAGGAGGCTGGCCAGTTAGTTTACGAAGGTCGATATCGCGTAATTAATAATACCCACCAAAAATATGAGTGGCACACGTCACCTGATCATACCGGAAATGTTAATGGTAAAATGCTGGTCGTGAATGGTCAATCTGAAGAGTTTTTTCGCCATCTTATCACCACCACCACCGCATTTACCCCGGGGAATTATACATTTAACCTCTTTTCGATGAATGTAAATACGCCCGGAACCTGCACGGATCCTTTGCTCACTGCGCTCACGTACACAGTGGAGTATCTTGACCAGTCAAGTAACTGGGTTTCATTTAGTGGCTCGCCCTATACGGCGGCTCCACTGCAGCAATTGGCTGCCCCCACCTGGATACCGCAGACCACTCTGTTTGTACTACCGTCTACTCCCGGCGTCGTTACTCAAATCAGGTTAACCATAAGCGACGGGGTAAATGGAGGTTGCGGCAACGATTTTGCTTTAGATGATATCGAATTCGGTATTTGTTCCAATCTTAATCCTGGATCAGGACCTACACCTGTCACTTTTGGTGACATTACTGCCAGGCAAAAAGGCGGTGGAGTTTCCATTGACTGGACTACCTACCAGGAACTAAACAGCAGCTATTTTGATATTGAAAAAAGCGTTGATGGTAACTATGGTTGGACATATATTGGATCTCAAAAAGCTGCAGGAAATAGTGGCATTAAAAAGCAATATAGTGGGTACGATCCCAAGCCATTTTCCGGCTACAATTTCTATCGCCTGAAGCAGGTAGATATAGACGGCAAGTTCAAATATTCAAAGACGGTGAGCGTAAAAGTTGATTACAATGCTACAGGAATTTCAGTGCTCGCGAATCCTTACCGGAACAGCCTGACACTTGATCTTGTCAGCGGTAAAGATGAATCGCTTACTGCCCGCATGTTTGATATGACGGGTAAACAAGTGGCAGTTGACAAATGGACTATCACCCGTGGACACACAAGGAAAAATTTCCTTAACGCTGATGGCTTAAAAGGAGGCATGTATATCCTTTCAGTAACTAATGCACAAGGGGAGATACTTTTTAATGGGAAAGTTCTCAAGCAATAACATTACACTTGAATGACCAATCAAAACCGCCTCAACATATACTGAGGCGGTTTTATTTATTATGGGTTTCCAGGTTTTTGGTATATGGGTTGTAAATAATTTTTTTCTCAATAACTTTGCAAAATGATTCGTACCTATCCAACGCAACTATTTTTATTTGTCCTTATTTTCTTAGCAGGATTTGCTTGTACCAAAAAATCGGCAGGGCCGGAACCTACGCCAGTTCCGGAGCCTTTTGAATACAAAA
>JBBQSI010000398.1:0-3716 GCA_038213975.1 Chitinophagales bacterium | reverse complement strand
AGCCATCGCTGACATGAATCGCAGCCTGGAGGAAAACGTGGAAACCATCTTTCTAACCTGCCTCCCGAAATACACGTCTGTTGCCAGTACCTTGATTCGCGATGTTATTCGAAATGGTGGGGAAGTTTCGCAATTTTTACCCGACGCGGTGTCAAAAACGATTGGTCATGTCAATTTGGTTTAAGCAGGATATAACTCTTGAAGATGCCCGGAATTTTGGTATGACCGCCATGCCCGGTTTTTTGGAAATCGCGTGGAAAACGGTTGGAGATGATTTTATCCAAATGACAATGCCCATCACCGAAAAATGTCGCCAGCCTTACGGTATCCTGCACGGCGGTGCTTCTTGCGTGCTGGCAGAAACCGCTGGTAGCCTTGCTTCTGCGATGGTTATTGATATGAATCTATTCTATTGCGTTGGCCTGGAAATAAACGCCAATCATATTAGAAGTGAACGGTCAGGAATAGTAGTGGCAACCTGCAGGCCCCTCCATCTCGGCAGATCTACACATGTTTGGGACATTCGTATTACTAACGAAAAGGACCAGCTTGTCTGCGTTAGCAGGTTGACTGTGGCCATTATGCCAATTACTGAGAAAACCAAAGACATCGTTGTATTAAATCGATTTAAGAATTGATTGAATAGTGGGGTAGGCGCCGGGGAGGTACTTGTTTATATCTTGCTTTTTTACCCAAAGTATGGAAGTTATATCTTCTTCAGTTTGTGGCACCAGGCGTTCATCTCCCGAAGCTTTCATTTTATACCAATATGATTCCTTGAGAATTTTTTTCCCAAACTCCTCGTAAGTGTGATAAGTTATAGTGTGAAGTGGAGAAAGGGATAATTTTGTCAGGCCGGTTTCTTCTTTCACTTCCCGCAAAGCGCATTCTTCCAGTGTTTCGCCTTTGTCCAGCTTACCTTTTGGGAGGTCCCATTTTCCCCTTCTGAAGATCAGCAATGTTTCGCCACCTTCATTTTCGACGATACCCCCGCCGGTCTGCAAATTTTTAAATTGTTTAAAAAATGTTTTTTTCAACTTCTTGAAGTCCGGATACAGTAAAATGCCGGCGTGATACTGTGGTCTTTGAATCTCGTGAAATAGTGATTTGATTGCAGATCCCGATAACTCATCGATAAAAACTGCATCGGGATGGTGCCGGATTTCTTCTATTTCGTTATTCAATCCATCGCACAAATAAACAGGTTTGTCGCCGAAGTATATAGTTATGTACGTCATGTCTGTATTAACTTAGCTTGATGAACCATCGTAAAGAAATTGCTGAACAGCTTTTACAAATTAATGCAATAAAGCTGAGCCCTGATCGGCCATTTACCTGGGCAAGTGGCTGGAAAAGTCCGATTTATTGTGATAATCGCTTAAGCCTTTCCTACCCCCATCTTCGTACGATGATTAAGGAATCTCTTACCAGCAGGGTAAAAGAGTTATATGGTGCGCCGGAAGTGATTGCTGGTGTGGCTACAGCCGGTATTCCCTGGGGGATGTTGGTGGCTGATCAACTAAACTTACCCTTTTGCTATGTGCGCCCAAAGCCTAAAGAGCACGGTCTGGGTAACCAAATAGAGGGAAGGTATACAGCCGGTATGAAAACAGTTTTGATCGAGGACCTTGTTTCAACAGGAAAAAGTAGCCTGCAGGCCGTTGATGCGCTCATACATGCCGGCGGGAACATTTTTGGGATAGTTTCAATTTTCAATTATGCTTTTGAAAAAGCGACGGTAGCCTTTGCCGAAGCAGAGCTTCCCAGCAATTGTATCCTCGATTATCCTTTTCTCATCCAAGTGGCCCGGGAAAAAGCTTACATAAGAGCAGAAGATGAAAATACGTTGTTAAACTGGCGTGCTGATCCCCAAAAATGGGGTGAAAGTTTTTAAATTGGTTAAATTTTGGTTTATGAAAATATTTCTTCTCTTACTCACGCTGGTCACAATAAATTCAACGGCCCTATTTTCTCAGCAGAAGGCGGTTCAAAAAGCAGTTATCAGCACGCCTGGGGTGCAGTGCGAAGCTTGTAAAACACGGGTAGAAAATCATCTTACGCATGAATATGGCATAGCTTCCGTAAGAGCAGATTATCGGAGGCATACAGTTGCTGTATCCTGGTATACAGATCGCACCAATATTGAAAACATAAAAACAGCCATTGCAAATATGGGATACGATGCTGATGATGTAACTGCTGAGCCAGATGCACAGAAGCGACTGCCTAAAACCTGTCAGCATCCTCTCGAGCCTGTCCAGGCCAAAGCTGGCAGCTAGAAAAGTGTAAACGTTTCTTTCGATTCGTATTCCAGAGGGAAGCTCATAAAAACGTTTCCCTTCCCGACTTTTAACTTCCCACTCAGTTTTATTGTAACCTCCTTTCCCCGCAGTGTCAACCAGGCACTTCTATAGAGGTTTTGCATATCCACATCAAATTTTATTGGCAATGTGAAGGTATCCCGGCGTGGGATGGAAATAAGTGAGTCCGAAACACTGTGTCCAAATTTTGTCCCGTTAATAAAAATATCCAAATCAGAATTTCTTAGCTGCAGTCCAAAATTGTTGGGGTTGTAATATGACAGATCAAGCCCAACTGTTGATGTATTAAACCCCATTGCCCTTACCGAAAAGTTACGATACGTAATATACTCCAGGCTCTTTGGGGGAGAACAGGCATGACAAAAAAGCATAACTGTGCCGGAAAATATTGTGATAAGATTTTTCATCATTCCAATTTGTTCAAAGTTACATTTTTAGCCCACTAAAGCTGATAGCATCTTACCCTATTTCAATCTCCCAGATTAAGCTATTTATTTAAGCTTTTTTATAATAGCCTATAATATTGTAAATTAGCTATTTATGATTAATATTTGATTATTTAAATCAAAATATGAAAATGATTTATCGGGTCATTCTTTTTCAAGATATCCATTCCAAAAAATGATGACATTTTGACTACATAAGTTTATTATTTATTGTTAACCAATATATTACTAATTTGATCTTTAATTTAACTTCAATACATTCAATATATTAACGTTATTTCAACTATTTTGCTGCATCATACTCACTCATTACAAATTCATACTTTAAATCTGGTGACATAAAGGCATAATTATCTAAAGCTGGAGGTATCTTCACTGTGATTAAATATTATCTAATTTTATTTCGATATTTAGCTTACAGATAGAACTATGTTCTACTTTACGTTAGAATTTGTTTAATAAAATGTTTGAAAGGTGAATTATGTCTAATTCATGTAAAGCAGTAATTTTACGGTCTTGCAGTTTTAGAAATTGCGCTATATGTTTGTCCTCGAATCAGTTGATCTATCCCCAAACCTCCGGACATCACTGATTGAATCTGTAGTCCCTTCCTCGAAATAACTGCTTTAGACCGACCGGGTTTATCGGGCGGTGCCAAAACCACAAGAATGATTGTAAATTTTTTTCAGGCAGCTATCTATACGTGTATTTTCACTTTTGCCCTGGTTGGATATCTCCAATCGGCATCCTCACAGAACTTTACGCACTCACAGCGTAGTGACAACGAATCAGCAGCTTTCAAATCATTTTTGATCGTCGCAGGTGATCAAAGCACACCGACTTTAAAGTGGAATACAAAATTTGCATCCAGCCTTAATTATATAGAGATCGAGAGGAGTGTAGGTAGCGAAGATTTTAGGACGATCGCTATATTTTTTGGTCCTGAGAA
>JBBQSI010000397.1:0-3724 GCA_038213975.1 Chitinophagales bacterium | reverse complement strand
TACGGTGTATAAGACTCGCTAGCACTCACTCAGGCTGAGCGGCACGTTCACCGCCAAACCACCATCAGCTGTTTCCTTATATTTCCCATTCATATCCAGCGCAGTGTTCCACATTGTTTTTACAACGCTGTCAAGGCTCACCTTAGCATAGTCAGGTGCGCTCTGCAATGCAAGCTGGCAAGCGGTGATAGCCTTTATTGCTCCCATTGTATTGCGTTCAATGCAGGGAATTTGCACAAGGCCTTTTATCGGATCACAGGTCATACCCAGGTGATGTTCCATAGCAATCTCCGCGGCCATCATAGCTTGGCGCTGTGTTCCGCCTAACGCTTCGGTAAGCGCTGCAGCAGCCATAGACGACGACACCCCGATCTCTGCCTGGCAACCTCCCATGGCAGCGGAAATCGTAGCGCCTTTTTTAAAGATCGAACCTATTTCTGAGGCAGTAAGGAGGTACCGGACGATCTTTTCATCTGTATCACCATCTGCAAAAATTACGAGATATAATAGCACAGCCGGCACCACGCCGGCCGCACCGTTGGTAGGAGCTGTAACTACGCGTCCAAAGGACGCATTCTCTTCGTTAACCGCCAGGGCAAAACAACTTACCCAATCAAGAATGTATTTGAAATCTTTTCCGCCTTCTTTAATGGCGCCGACCCATGACTCGAAGTCACTATACTGTCTTCCGGCAAGGAGTTTTTTATTCAACGCGCCAGCCCTGCGTTTCACTTGCAACCCTCCCGGCAGTATGCCCTCCTTGTGGCAACCAAGAAAAACACTTTCTCTCATTACCCGCCAAATGTTCAACACGCCGTCCCTGGTTGTCTTTTCATCCCTCCAGGCGTTTTCGTTTTCCATGACAACATCGCCGATGTTCATACCCGTTTTCATGCACCAGTGAAGCAATTCGCCTGCATCGTTAACCGGAAAGGGCAAAGCAACTTCCTGGCTTGCGGACAAGCCCTCTCCTTCTCTAACCACAAAGCCCCCACCGATGGAATAGTAAGTTTCAGCCAAGTGTTCTCCATTCGATAGTACCGCTAAAAAAGTGAGGGCGTTAGGATGAAACGGAAGTGTTTCAGTGACCAGGTATTCAATATCCTCTTCAGGTTCAAAGTGGATCTCGTGTTTTCCTTTGAGTACAATTCGTTGCATCGCATTGATGTCTGCGATTCGGGCACCGATGCTTTCTATATCGAATTTTTCCGGATCCTCACCACAGAGCCCCAACTGCACGGCGATATCCGTGCCGTGGCCTTTACCTGTTTTTGCGAGTGAACCGTATAATAGAATTTCGAGGCTTTGTATTTGCAAAAGCAGGGACCTGTCCTCAAGGTGCTGTAAAAAATTTAGCGCAGCTTTCCAGGGGCCAAGCGTATGGCTGCTGGATGGTCCGACACCAATCTTAAACATATCAAATACAGAAATCGCTTCGTGATTCACCACCATAAGTATCTACTAAAGGTACTCCTCTGGAAACGAATTGATCGAAGTGAAGCAGATAAATGTTACTGAATATCCTGCACCTGGATGTCGAACACAAGGTAAGAATTGGCCGGGATCACGGGGTCAGGGCCATTCGGCACATTCACGGCTCCATATCCCAGTGACGGGGGCAGATACAATAGAATGCTGCCGCCCTTTTGCACAAGCGGAACTCCTTTCTGCCACCCGGCAATCACTTCTCCTAACTGGAACCTGGCTGAAGTACCGGCAGCCGTTGAATCAAAAGTCTTTCCGTTAAAGAATGTGCCTTTGTAGGCTACCTGTACAGTAGTACAAAGATTGGCAACAGATTGCGTGGAGCCCGGGGAAACGATCTTGTAAAAAAATCCGGAGGGATGTTGCGAAGCCTGGATGCCATATTTTGTGAGGGAATCCTGAAGTTGCTGGATCTCGGCTGCGGTGGCCGTTGCAACTGCATCCTGGAATCCACAAACAGCGTCTTTCTTTTTGCAACTGGTAAAAAGCAAGGTAGCAAAGGCAAGGGCAAATAATACTCTCATTTTTAAAGGGTTGATTTCGAAAGCTATAGAGCGGCTAAGTTATTAATCCGCTGCATCAGGAAAGTTTCCATTTCGAAATTTTAACTCTTTATACAGCTGCTCGTGCTGATCCCATAGAAACCGTTTGCGGAAAACGGCGACAAAAACAGCTATCATCATCACGGCGACGATAGTTGTGACCAGTTCGGAATTGGAAATAAAAGTGATCTGCTTATACCAGTTGTGATAAATTAATGCGATCAGAACCGGCAGGGCAAACATCAAACCGAAGGGAAGGCCTGATACAAATTGTACGGAGAGTTTTTTTTCCCGCAGGCGATGTTCTTCCCAGTACGTCACAAAACTTTTTTCTTCGTCTGTCATTTTACAAATTTACTACCTCTAAATTCAATGTCAGGCAGTGTGAACGCGGACTTTTTCAATTTTTGGAATTCCGTTAATAACATGTAGGTTTGCCAGCATTAAAACTGTCACTGTGAAAATTGAGCAGGCGCTTGTTCTTTATTTGCTGAAAAATAAGACCATGTCTCTTGAGGGATTGGGAACTTTTACAGTAGAGGCGCCGATCCCGGAAGTAACCGATAATGAACGGCCTGTGGTGATACCGGCCAATGCTCTATCATTTCACTACGATCCCAAAGTGGCAGAAGATGACAACATCGTTGACTTCATAGTCGAGAACACGAAAAAAATAAAGCCCCTTGCTTCTGCTGACCTTAACTCTTTTCTAACACTTGGCCGCCAGTTTTTGAATATCGGCAAACCATTTACCATTCACAATCTTGGTACGCTGGAAAAACAAAAATCCGGTGAGTTGCTTTTCAAGCCGGGGCAGGTAGTGCTTCAAAAAATTGAGCCGCCACGTGATGTGACGGATAACAACCTGGAGGAGAATGATGCAGAAAATCTTTTCAACGATTACCAGCAAAATTCCCAGGGGAGTGGCAAACAACTTTTTATCGTACTCTTAATTATTCTTGTTGTCGCTGCTGCCGGATGGGCCGTTTGGCACTATGTTTTCAAAAAAGAACCGGTACCTGTAGCAGATACGATTGTACCTATTTCACAGGATACGCTTCCTGCGGCTCAGACCGGGCTGCCCGATTCCACCACCTTTCCGGGAGATACAATAGCCAACAGTTCTTACGGAGACAGCGTTGCTTATAATATTTTAATACAGGAATCGACTAACAAAGCTTTACTGACCAAGAGGATGGAGCGCTTAAAAACTTATGGCCGTTCAGTAGAAGTAGTCACAGATGATTCTGTAAATTTCAAACTCGTAACTCCGATGGTAAGCCTGCCTTCAGATACATTAAGAATACTTGATTCTCTCAATAAGCTTTTTTACCAGGGAAAGGCCAGCATCCAGTTAAGGTGATTCTTACAAAAGTCAACTATCAAATCCTCCGGGGATTTTAATTCGTAACTCAGGACGTTTATTTATGTTCCATGCAAGGCCATGATGATCTCCCGAACCCAATTAGCATCGTTATTCCCACATTCAATGAGGGAGCCAACATTCCTACCCTTCTCAATTATTTAAGCCAAAAAATTACTGCCGCAGACGAAATTATTATTGCTGATGGCGGGAGTGAAGACGAAACCATTTCCTTCGCAAAAAAGTTTCGGGTAACGACTTGCCAAAGCGCAATGGGGAGAGCCAGGCAAATGAATGAAGGTGCCCGCCTGGCCAAAAATAACATTTTGTATTT
>JBBQSI010000396.1:0-3732 GCA_038213975.1 Chitinophagales bacterium | reverse complement strand
TGTTCCCCTTATAAAAGACTTTTATCTCAATGCACCCGATGGCGGCGATACTACAGAGGCGTTGCTTACGCAAAATCAACAATATTATCTCCTCTACGTGAAAGTACCGCCAGGCGATGACGCCGGCTGGTTAAAAGATTTTGAAGCCTTAAAACAGCAGGCTGCCAAAAATAACCGGCCAATTTACCTAATCACTTCGATGGCTACGCAGGCAGAAGACTTTTTCAATGAGCGTCACTCTTACGGTCTTCCGATATATACACTAGACGCCACAGCGCTAAAAACCGCAGCCCGTACGGATCCTGAGCTCTATTTAATGCAGGGGCCCGTGATCATGAACAAGTGGGGGAAGGCTGATATTGAAAAGAGTTTGAAGTGATCCTGGCTTTGCGTTTATGCGTTGCAGTTAAATAATTTTCATCCTATACCACTGCAGTACATGCTCAATTTTTTTATTAAGAAGGTGATGTACGGTTTTCTCGTGCTGGTGGGAGTGGTAATCATCGTCTTTATAATTTTCCAGGGCTCAGCAGATCCCACCCGCCTGATGATTGGACAAACCGGTGACCGGCAGACGATGGAAAATATTCGTAAAGAACTGTACCTGGATCAGCCGAAATGGAAACAATTTCTTCTCTATCTCAACGATATTTCCCCGATAGGAATTCATTCTGTGGATGAAATCCGGCAGAAACAATTACACGGATTTTTCATTGGGAGAGATAAGAAGATAGGTGTAAAGCTCCCTTATTTGCGAAGGAGCTACCAGACCCGGAAAGATGTGATAAACGTTTTGCTGGAAGCGTTACCCGGCACGCTCATTCTTGCATTTGCTGCGATGCTTTTTGCCACTATCCTCGGTATATTGCTGGGTGTTTTTGCCGCGGTAAAACAAAATACCTGGCTGGATACTACCGCTATTTTTACAAGTGTGATCGGCATTTCGGCGCCCTCTTTTTTTATGGCAATTGTAATCGCCTATTTTTTTGGCATCGTGTGGCATGATTTCACTGGTTTAAATTTTACCGGCAGTTGGTTTGACATTGACGAGACCACCGGCGAAAAATACCTCACGTTGAAGAATTTAATATTGCCGGCATTTACACTGGGTATTCGCCCGCTTGCAATCATTGCACAACTTACGAGAAGTTCCATGCTGGATGTGCTTAGCCAGGATTTCATTCGTACCGCCTACGCGAAAGGATTAAGTAAGTGGCAGGTCGTCTTCCGCCATGCGTTGCGAAATGCCATAAACCCTGTGGTGACAGCAATTACAGGTTGGTTCGCCGAGTTGTTAGCCGGCGCTTTTTTTGTTGAATATATTTTTGGATGGAAAGGGATTGGAAAGATCACGGTGGATGCCCTGGAAAAATTAGACTATCCCGTCGTGATGGGGTCAGTATTATTTGCCGCGACGATTTTCGTAGTTGTTAATCTCCTGGCCGATCTGCTCTATGGCATTATCGATCCTCGTGTGCGATTGAAATAAATCAGCGAATCACTATATCCCGGATCACATTTTCCCCGAGCGTCTCATTCACCCGCTCGATGATCTTCTTCTTTTGATAGACCAATTCATTTTTTAGTGGGCCGACGGAAGAGGTGATAAACAATGTTTGGTTAACGATCTCAATTTTATCCGTGTAACGGGCGATAGTCTTCCCCATGATTTTCTCCCATGCTTCTTCTATCTGCATCGCCTGCACACCGCCCTTTAACTTGCTCTTGTTGAGAAACTGTTTCAGTGCTTCGCCTAATGTGAACTCACCCATCGGGCAAAGTTAGCCCGCTATTGCGGCACTTCCCTTTCTTTCCCGGCGAGATCATTATTAAACTCTGCCAAGAACAGCATGACTACAGGGAGATATTCAAGCCAGGCAAGGACAGGACGTTCATTGACCGGTATGGTGGTGTATGCCGAATAGGTTAGAAAAATAAGAACTGACCAAACATGCACATACCTGTAATTGAGGAAAACATTCAAAAAAATAAGCGTTGTGATGTACCAGGGATGTACGATAGAAGCCAGCAAAAAATAGCTGGTAAGCAACAATAGCAACAGCCGTAAAAGGGAAGTGGCATCAGGGACAGGTGTCCGTATGATCCGAAAAAAGAAAAAGAGAAAAGCGAGGGGCGACACAACGGCCCAGATGTAAATGATATTTTGCCCAGTGACGAGATATCCCAGCCAACGAAAAAGTTTATAGAAGCTGCCGTTGAATTCGAAAGAGTGAAAATACAGGCCAATACTGCCAAAAAAGTGGCTGAGAAATTTGAAATTAATCAGTGGAAGAAACAACAGCGCTAAGCTTAGCGCGACTCCTGCAAAAAGAAGCAAACGCCTTTTTTTAAAAATAAATTTCAGCAATATTGGTGCAAACATCAGAGGAATCAATTTTACACCAATGGAAAATGCCAGGGCAATTCCTGACTGGAAAGGCTTCCACCGGTTAAGGAAATAGATTGCCATCGCAAGAAAAAATAGCATGATGGCCTCAAAGTGCAGGTTGCCGGAAAGTTCAATGATAACGAGGGGATTCAGCGCATAAAAAAGAACATTCTTCACAGGCTTTTCCAACTGCTTCAATATTTCTAATAGAAAATAGATTGTCCCGATCTCGGATAAGATCAAAAGGAAGCGATAGAAGATAACAGGATCTTTTATAGACGCGGGAAATAGCCAGGTACCGGCTGCAAACACCGCCTGCATTATGGGAGGATATACGCTATAATAGCCCGGTGAATTCATATGGTCAAACAGGAATTTCATCATGGCCGGATCGCGCCAGGAAACAGAATTAACCAAAGAAGCAGGACGTGACAGGAATGGATTTATCCCTTCATTCAAAATATGCCCGTCCCACAAAAACCGGAAATAATCATCACTAAGCACTGGAATTGAAAAGATAAAAACTGCCCGGCAGGCAATTGCAAAAAACAGTAGTTTCCTAAGTGGTATTTTTTGAAAGTAAAGAAGGGCCGCACCAAAACACGCAAACCACGAAAGCAGGAGGAAGCTGCCAAAATCCTCCCGCCGGATGAAATAGCCGATGCACGCAAAAGCCATTAGCATCAGCACCATCATGAAGACACGGGTATATTTATTTTGCAGCATAAAAAACCTTGAAGAAAAATATTATGGTCGCATTTCAAATTGTCGCTTTGCTCTGCTTCTTGTGGGCGATGAATAAACCGTCCACCGCGGGCTTCCCTCGTTGGTGTCCACCAAACGGCGACAATCTGGAATGCACCTCACATTACATGTACTTAAAGATAGTGGTGATAATCTTGTAACCTGCCAGCACGGTGCCTTTTATGGTGCCACTGATTTTTGAAAAACCGATACGTTTCCGGTACCGCACGGGAACTTCCATCGTACGCATTTTTAACTTTGCTGCCTTTACCTGCATTTCTACCGTCCACCCGTAGGTCTTATCCTGCATTTGCATCCGCAATAGGCTTTGCCATTTGATAGCGCGGAAAGGCCCAAGGTCAGTGAAATGCACTTTGTAGATTGAGCGGATCAGAAAGGTAGCCAGGCGATTTCCAAAAATTTGTGCAACGGTCATCGAGGCTGGCTCACGCTGACCAAGCTCCCGCGAACCGACGACGAGGTCATAATTTTCTGACCGGATTTTTTCAAGCATCGGCAACATCTCTTCCGGATAATCAGAATGATCACCATCCAGGAAAACAACGATGTCCGGGGGTGAGTCGAATTGCTGCAAATAT
>JBBQSI010000395.1:0-3740 GCA_038213975.1 Chitinophagales bacterium | reverse complement strand
AGTGGAAAAGCCTTTCGGGCACGACCTTGAGAGTGCCAAGGAAATGAACCGAATGCTCAGCGAATATTTCACAGAGGAACAGATTTTCAGAATAGATCATTACCTCGGAAAAGAAACCGTGCAGAACATTCTTGCGCTTCGCTTCGCAAATGCTTTGTTTGAGCCCATTTGGAATCGAAATTATATTGATCACATTCAAATCACTGCTTCCGAAACAGTGGGTGTAGAGGGGCGCGGAGGATATTATGAATCCTCCGGAGCATTACGGGATATGGTGCAAAATCATATTCTGCAACTCTTGTGCATGGTGGCCATGGAGCCGCCGGTTTCATTTAATGCAAATGAAATCCGCAATAAAAAGGTAGATGTGTTGCACGCCATCAGGCGAATCTCAAAGGAGCAGGTGCAGGATTATGCAGCCCGCGGGCAATATGCAGCGGGGTGGATGAAGGGAGACAAAGTGAAGGGTTACCGGGACGAAAAAAATGTAGACCCGGAATCAGCTACTGAAACTTTCGCCGCGGTGAAATTTTTTATTGATAACTGGCGCTGGCAGGGCGTTCCTTTTTATGTGCGCACCGGCAAATCTTTATTGGAAAAAAGTACTGAGCTTACCATCCAGTTTAAAAAGGCGCCGGATTTTGCTTTTCCCAGGGAAGCAGCAGAAACATGGCGTGCCAACCGGCTGTCGATTAGCATTGCTCCTGATATGGATATTTGCCTGCGTTTCCAATCAAAGCGTCCCGGGCAGGCCATGGTGCTGAGTCCTGTTGACATGGTATTTAACTATAAGGAGGAATATAACGGCGAAGAGCCGGAAGCATATGAAACGTTGTTGTATGATGTGATGGAGGGCGATGCAACGTTATTTATGCGTGCTGACCAGGTGGAAGCAGCCTGGGAAATAGTGATGCCAATCATTGATGTCTGGAAACAAAGAAAGCCCATGGATTTCCCTAATTATTTACCGGGATCCTGGGGTCCGGAAGATGCTGAAGCACTCATCGCGAGAGATGGACATAACTGGGCCACGTTGCCGGCCAAAGCGAAGTCACATGGAGATAGTTAAGGGGAAAAGCCGGGAAGACATTATTGGTTTGCTTGCGGCTTTTATTTGCCGTCGTATAAACGAAAAGCTCGTCATTGCCAATCGATTTACGTTTGCCTTGTCCGGCGGAAGTACTCCGAAGGTGCTGTTTGAATTGCTGGCCTCACGATATCGGCATAAAATTGACTGGAAAAAAGTCCATTTCTTTTGGGGCGACGAGCGCTGTGTTCCTTATAACGACGAAAGAAACAATGCACACATGGCTTATGATGCGCTGCTGGACCATATCCCTGCGCAACCCAAAAATATCCATGTGATGGATACGACTCTGCCGCCAGGAGAGGCCGTCCGCAGTTACAACAAAATACTTAAAACTTATTTTGAAGAAAAGTCGACAAGTTTTGACTTAACATTACTTGGCCTCGGCGATGATGGACATACACTTTCTATTTTCCCGGGGAGTCTGCAGGAGCTCCCACCCAAAGAATGGGTGAATATAGTCTTCAATAAAAATGATCAACTAAACAGGATTACGTTATTACCACAAATAGTCAATCGTTCAAGTGACATCGTTTTTTTGGTAACTGGTGCCGGGAAAGCCGTTGCGGTAAAAAGTGTAATTATTGACGAAAATCCGTCCTTGCCGGCAACATTAATCCGCCCGGAGGGTGGTTCACTTTACTGGTACCTTGACGATGCTGCAGCCCATGAACTTACTGAGATAAAATAAGTGGGTAATTCAAAAATTTATAAATTTAAATTCTAAATTAGTTGCCATGACGCTTATCGGATTTTTAGTACTTCTCCTTATTGCCGCTATTTGTGGTGGTATCGGTCAGGCTATCGCAGGTTATGACCTCGGTGGCTGCCTCGTTTCCATTGTGGTCGGTTTTATCGGGGCATATATTGGTCTCTGGCTCGCGGGTAAGTTTGGTCTGCCAGAATTTTTTACTATTGATATCGATGGTAAGCCTTTCCCGATTATTTGGGCGGTAATCGGTTCGGCGATTTTTACTTTTATAGTTGCGTTGCTGCGGCGTGCATTTACTGGCGGCCGATAATAAACTGCGGCTGACCGGAATTATCCTTAAATATTCTACTATTATTCGGCGTCGGGAGAAGCAGGGAATTATCAACTCCATCCCATATATTTGAATTTTACCCAGATTTAAAAGGAAGTATGTTTAATCTTATTTTATTTGGCCCGCCGGGTAGCGGTAAGGGCACGCAGTCAGAGCAGTTGATTGCGAAATATCAGCTTAAGCATCTTTCCACCGGTGATCTTTTACGTAGTGAAATTTCACGCAAAACACCACTCGGTTTAGAAGCCAAAAAGTTCATGGATAAAGGTCAACTTGTGCCGGACGAAGTTGTAATTGGAATGATCAGCTTTGCACTTGATGACAATCCTAATGCTAAAGGATTTCTTTTTGACGGTTTTCCCCGGACGTCCCAACAGGCAGAAGCACTTGACAAACTGCTTGAGTTAAAAAATACCGACATCAATGTAATGCTTGCCCTTACGGTATCAGAAGAAGAATTGGTAAAGCGGCTGCTAAAGCGTGGCGAAACCAGTGGAAGGTCTGATGATGTGAATGACCAGATTATCCGGACACGCATTATTGAATACCATCGTAAGACGGCGCCCGTTGCCGAGTATTATGCCCGCGATGCAAAAGTGGTGATCATCCAGGGAGAAGGCTCCGTAGATGAAATCTTTTCGGCCCTTTGTTCGCAGATCGACGAGCGAATAAAACAAAAAAGTAACCCCCTTTCAAAATAATTTTCCCCTGCAAACCTTGCTGAATAACTTTTTGCCTTTCCCTGTGGCATTCCTGCTATTTTATAAATAATTAACTTCCCCTTTCACGCTTATTTACTTCATGAAAATTTTCAGGAGTTTATACCTGCAGGTAGTTATTGCGATTGTCATCGGAATTTTTCTCGGCGTTTATTTCCCGGATTTTGCGATCAGCTTAAAGCCATTGGGCGATGGCTTTATCAAGCTGATAAAGATGATGATCGCACCCATAATTTTTTGCACCATTGTTACCGGCATAGCCGGTATGCAAAGCACAAAAAAAGTAGGACGGGTGGGAGTAAAGGCGATTATTTATTTTGAAATTGTCACCACCATTGCTTTGATCATAGGCCTGGTCGTGATCAACGTTTTGAAGCCAGGCAGTGGAATGAACATTGATCCTGCATCCCTCAATATTGCTTCTATTGAAGCTTACACTAATCCATCTGCGCAGCCGCAGGGCGTAGCAGCCTTTATTTTGCATATCATTCCCGATAACATCCTGAATTCTTTTGCAACCGGGAATATTTTGCAGGTATTATTTTTTTCAGTCCTGCTGGGAATTGCGCTATCAAAAATTGGGATCAAAGCAACCCCGCTTCTTCGCGGCATTCAATCCCTGGAGTCTGGCTTGTTCACCATTATACGGATGATCATGAAGCTTGCACCAATTGGTGCTTTAGGAGCGATGGCGTTCACTATCGGCACTTATGGTATTGAGTCGCTGAAATCACTTGGAAATTTAATGCTGGCATTTTACATCACCTGCCTGA
This sequence comes from Chitinophagales bacterium, assembly GCA_038213975.1. Taxonomy (GTDB): domain Bacteria; phylum Bacteroidota; class Bacteroidia; order Chitinophagales; family Chitinophagaceae; genus Ginsengibacter. The sequence goes on along the minus strand of JBBQSI010000395.1, from coordinate 118 downwards.
TTTTTATTTTCCTGGTGCTGGGCAGCATCTTAAAATATGCCGGCTACAGCATATTCAAATTATTGGCCTACCTGAAAGAAGAATTATTGGTCGTTCTCGGAACATCTTCTTCTGAAGC
>JBBQSI010000394.1:0-3743 GCA_038213975.1 Chitinophagales bacterium | reverse complement strand
GACCCTGTACGAAAAGTAGCGGTGAAACAGTTGCCCGCATAACCCGATCAATTGCTTGTAAGTCCGCCGGTCATCATCGCAGGGAAGATGCCATGTTTGATTCCAGGTATCTTCTGCATTTGCGAGCAATGATACAGCGGCACTGGCGTCCGGAGTGTATATCAAAGTACGAAGCGTAGCGTCGGATAACGGCACTCTCAGTTTTTTTTTTCTTTCGAATTGCTTCAAAGATTAAAGTATTGGTGAAGCTGGCGGTTTTTCCGGGGCCATAGAATTCCGGAGCCCGGCAGATCATGGCTCTGAGCCTCTGCCGATCAATTGCGGTGAGTACCATTTCTGCCATTCCTGCCCTCACTTTTCCTTTTCTGCCAGCGGGACTGAACGCGGTTTCCTCCGTAAGAAGTTCACCCGTCATCGGATACATGTACGTATTGTCAAAATAGACAAGCCGGGCCTGGTTCTGAATGCAGGCATCTATTACGTTTTTGAGGATTTTGGAGAAATCATTTTCCCAAAGGGTAGTGTCCAGCGGCAGGCCAACTGTAAAATAGACGATCTCACTTCCTTTAATTGCAGCTAACGCCTGATCCGGATGCAAGAGGTCCGCAGGTTGCAAGTTGTCAGAAGAATTTATCTTTTTAGGTGTCCTGCTTACCAGCCTGATGTTATTCGTATATCTCTTCTTAAGTATGCGGGCAAGTTCCTCGCCTATTACCCCATTCGCGCCTAAGATTGTGTGCATGATTTATGATTGGTTGCTAAGATAAAAAACGCTTAAAAAATAGCCCTGGAACTTCGCCAGGGTTTATGCTAACGCCAAAGCAGCATCCAACTTCGCAAGCAGGGCGTTTACTTTTTCTTTCGGATCACCTTCCCCCAAAGTCTCGATGGGAAGATATCCTTTATACCCTGATTGCTTTATTTCCGCAATGATCTTTTTCAGGTCTGCAGGTTGTTCTTTACCGTCTATAAATACATTTTCTTTTATCTGCCAGTTCACCGCATACTTTACCGTTTCGGCAATTTGCTTATACGGATCTCCTACCCGGTAACTCCCGGTGTCTAATATCAACCCAAACCAATCTGACGAAAACATGCGCATGATCTTTTGCACATCATCTGCCGTTTGGATAAAGTCATTGTGGTTTTGCAACCCAACGATCACACCGTGTTGTCTTCCAAAGTCAACAATCTCTTTAAGATCCTGTATCATTGACTCAGCTGTTAACGGCCAGGTACTACCTTCAGGGACGCCGGCACCAGCAAAAACACGAATAACAGGTGCGCCCAACTTTTCCGCAACAATGATCCAGTTTCTAATCAGGGCGAGGTTTTCCTTTCGCTTGCCAGGGTCGGATACTGTAAAATCATTCCGGACGCCAGTGCCACTGATATCAAGGCCAAGACGAAAAGCTTTGTTTTTTATGTTGTAGATATATTCGTCCCCTGGCACTTCGGGGTAACCCGGAAAATAGTACCCAGTCAGATCAACCGCCTGGATGATAGTGCCCGCACAAAATTCCAGCATATCATCGAGGTTCATTGTGCCCTTGCTAAGCGGTTCGTTAAAAGAAAATGCATTCAGGCCTATTTTGAGATGAGGGTCTCTAACGGTGCCGGCTGTACGTGAATAAAATTTAGTGAGGCCGTTAACCGGGAGACCCGGCAGGAAAGCGAGCGCCTTTAATAACGATCGGCGATTGTGTATCATTGAAGAATATTTTAGATGCATATTTTAGAGCATCCCTTAACCAGGACAAGCCAGAACCAAAAAGAAATTTACCACGAAGGCGCGAAGAACACAAAGAAAACTTTTATCTTTTTATTTTTCTCTGGAAAAAATCCTAAGTGTCTTTCTGTCTTCGTGGTAAAAAAACAATCCGACGGAAGTGAAGTTGAAATATTTTTTTGCAGCCTGAGAGCCTTGACTGGATTTGATTCCAGAAGGTTATGCAAAAACATCTTATCAAAATGCTAAGGTATCATTTTAATTACCACGATCATTTTGTGGAGAAACCGATGTTAGTGCAGGCTTCCCTATTTTTACGCACGCTAATTTATAATTCATGATAAAGATCAGCACCCTGCTTCTATGCCTCGTATGCTTATTTTCGCAAACTTCCGTAGTTGCACAACAGCAAACCCACAATATGAAATATCCTGAAACACGAAAAGATACAGTGAATGATAGCTATTTCGGCACGAGGGTGAGCGACCCTTACCGCTGGCTGGAAAATGACATGAGCAAAGAAACTGCTGACTGGGTGAAAGAAGAGAATGCCATAACCCAGGCATACCTCGAAAAAATTTCCTTCCGGGAAAAAATATACAAACGCTATGAAACAATTTTCAACTATGAAAAATATTCGGCGCCTTTCACTGAAGGCAGATATCTATACTACCACAAAAATACCGGCCTTCAAAACCAATTCGTCGTCTACCGCGAACCGTTAGCCGGTGGTAAAGCTGAAGTATTTCTTGATCCCAATACTTTTTCAAAAGACGGCACCACCTCGCTGGGCGCCCTGCATTTTTCCAAGGATGGTTCGATGGCAGCCTATAATATTTCCGAGGGTGGCAGCGATTGGCAAAAAATGCTGGTGATGAATGCGACTAATAAAAAGCTGGAAGGCGACACCATGCAGGATATTAAGTTTGGCTCAGCAGCATGGAAAGGGAATGATGGCTTCTTTTATTCAACATATGACCGGCCAAAAGAAGGTAGTTTCCTGGCTGGCGTTACTGATGTACAAAAACTTCTTTATCACAAACTCGGTACGTCCCAGTCGGCGGATAAACTAATCTACGGCGGAGCGGCCCAGCCACGCAGGTATATAAGCGCCGGCCTTACGGAAGACGAGCGGTGGCTGGTGATCTCCGGTGCCAATTCCACCTACGGAAACGAGCTTCTGGTGCTGGACTTGACGAAGGAACATGCTACACCTGTCGTGTTGGTAGCGGACACGAAGAATCAACACGGGATAGTTGACAATGACAATGAAAACTTTTACATACAGACTGACAGGAATGCCCCCAATGGAAAGTTGATGGTTGTCCCAATCGACAATCCTGCGGAAGAGAACTGGAAAGTGCTGATACCCGAGAAACCGGAAGTACTTCATGCGAGCTCAGGTGGAAAATATTTGTTTGGAAGTTACCTGGAAGATGCCATCACCAAAGTGTATCAATTCGACAGGAAAGGCCAGCTTGTGAGAGAGATAAAATTGCCCGGCCCCGGCACGGCAATCGGCTTCGGGGCGAAGCAAGAGGAAAAAGAGTTGTACTTCACTTTTGCATCCTACACCACTCCTCCCAACATTTATAAATATGAAATTGCGTCAGGGAAAACTACATTATATAAGCAGCCTGCTCTAAAATTTGATCCTTCGGTTTTTGTCTCCAAACAGGTTTTTTATACTTCGAAAGATGGTACAAAGATTCCTATGATCATCACGCACAAAAAAGACCTGGAGATGAACGGAAATAATCCGTGCCTGCTCTATGGCTATGGTGGCTTCGGCGTCAGCCTCACACCTTCCTTCAGTACCTCCAGCATGATCCTCCTGGAAAATGGAGGAATTTTCGCTGTTGCAAACTTACGCGGGGGCGGTGAATATGGCGAAGCCTGGCATGAACAGGGAACCAAATTGAAGAAACAAAACGTGTTTGATGATTTCATTGCGGCGGCAAATTATTTGGTAACAAAAAAATATACATCCCGCGAAAAGCTTGCCCTGGAAGGA
>JBBQSI010000393.1:0-3748 GCA_038213975.1 Chitinophagales bacterium | reverse complement strand
CCGAAGGATTACACATAGGGATTGTGGGAATGGAAGAAGCTCCATATTCATTTGCATGGAAAAAAGTACACAAAGAAGTCCAGGGGATATTTTGTTCGCCGGGTGGAATTTGATGATTTTCTGTTAAAGAGAAGTGGTGTAGAAGTGAAAGAAGATTACATGGTAAATAAGATTGAAAAAGATGCAGACGGCTCCTGGTTAATCAACAACGAGTTTCGCACCAAATTCCTCGTCGGTGCCGGGGGCAGTCATTGTCCTGTGGCGCGGGCGCTTTTCCCTAAACCGGAGAATCTCCAGTTTGGTACGCAGGAAAAAGAATTTGAAGGAAATTTAAAAGAGATTGCAGCCTGCCGGGCAGGCGAAGATGGTGAGCCCGAATTATTGCTACACGATGATATGAAGGGCTACTCGTGGAATGTGCCAAAAGGTAACTGGCTGAATGTTGGCAGCGGCACCAAAATAGCCAGGGATGTATTACCAGCCTGGTCAAAAGCCCGTACTTTTTTTGAGGAAGAAGGAAAGGCCGGAACCATACCACTTTCCAGCCGGCCGATGTTAGATAAAATGAAAGGTCATGGTTATTTCGCATTTCATTCCAACAGGCTGAAGGTTTGCCAGCACGACAATGCATTCCTGGTAGGTGATGCTTTGGGGTTGGCTCAACCAATGACAGGTGAAGGCATTTTGCCGGCTATCCTTTCAGGAAAACTTTGCGGGCAGGCAATTGCGGGAGGTGTACCTGGCAGCTATGCAAAAAGCCTTCGTACACATCCCATCATAAGTGACTACCAGGTGCTGCATACCATACAGACAAAGTCTGAAAAGCCCCTGCGGAATGAAGGCATCAAACATCAAAAGCATTCTCTCTTACGTGACAGAATAATCGTGAATGTTTTTGCGAGATTATTTTCAGGTAAGCCGCTTCCTTTCAGCGGGTTGATAGCGGGTATGAGAAGCTGAAATAAAAATTTATTTGGGTTAGGCCCAAAGCTGCTTTTATTAATTTTCCTTAAAACCAAATGCCGCTCTGATCAAGGGGCTTTCGCTCCCTCTTCCGGACTTGAACCAGAGAACTTTGATTAACAGCCATAAAAAGTATTCTTACAGCTACTTTCAAAATTTTTCATTTACCTCTAACGCCAGCAGAAATTGGTTTCAGATATTAAACTGAAATTTGAGGAATTCTTTTAGTTTTTTAGTAAATGTCTCAACACCTTCAGGGTCATAGTTATAAATGATATAGTCAAAATGTTTGATGTCTGATGGAATGTCTTTATCGGATCTGGTGATAAGTACCACTTTTTTGCCAACGGTATGCGCTATGCCAATTTCATAGAATACATTGGGATTTTTTTCTGTACAATCCGCCAATATAAGCTGCGCAGCGCAGATTCCATCCCAAACCTTTTCCATAAAAGGCCGGGGCGCGAAAATTTCATCACCACGTCGGATGACCAAACCTAGTTCCTCGCCAATCTTCCTGATATGGTTAGTATACACCTTTTCCAGTTTTGCTTTAAAAGGCATTAGTACAAACACATCTATCTTTTCATTAGGATTATTTGGTCGGCCGAAGGAAGGTGTAACAGCCATTCCCTTTGCGTGTCTTGACAGCATAGATGCCTCAGACAAACTCATGCCACCAAAGGCAACTCGAATCTTTGACCAAAGATCAGTTTCTTTGATTTCTCCAATGGGCTTCTTTCCATTCGGACTTTCTTCATCTGCAAAACTAATTATCCCGATGTCCCTCATGTCAAACAGCTTTTTGAGTAGTGTCATTGACGTTGTGTTGGTGTTGAGTTCAAGTGGATTGGCATACTCATATTTTTTACACAACTCCTCCCATGTTTTATTTTCCCGCAAAAGTAAGAGTATGAGAGCTCCATTTTCGATCTCCTCGTATGGGATATTACTTCTTTTTGAATCTCGCATATTAAAGTAATTACTTAAGAATCGTCCTTTTTGAGGATTGTTAGTCAGGGACCCTTTTTTAATATAAGCATAATCCAATTAGCAGTTAAAAAAGAAAGACAGAACCGCCGCCTCGTCTATGACCAACGGTGAGAATTTAAAAGATGATACACTTCACTTCCTACACTTTCCAGGCGAAAAATTTAATAGTGTAGTAAAATGAAGGAGACGTATATGCATTACTCTGCACAGTATTTTACCGCTACAATCAATAAATGGAAGCCATTGCTTTCTGGCTTTTTGAATATACATCGCATCGTCCTCTGCGAGAGACGATGCTTGACGGTAACTTGGTGCGGTCAATTTTAAATGATAGTTGTTGAAACCTTAGTTTTTTCCTCAGCCCGTGCTACATTGAATTTTTTAGTTTAGCCTCGGTAGGCGGTGTTCCCTCCTTCACTCGAGAGGCCGCCCTATCCCCTCGTGAAAACAGGATGATCCCATTACCTTCGGATTTAAAATACTTACTCATTGTATGGATAAGCTATGATTAAGGAATGTCGGGTGGAGACACCGCAGGGGAGAAAGGGTGAAACTCACTATTCCGCCAGTCCAGGGCTATTTATTGCAATATCTATTTGCAAAATCAGTTATAAACTTTCACTGTTATAACAACGCTCCCGATGCTTAAGATTTTTTTCCTCTTTTCGGTAATTTTCTCTTTTTCTGCTCACGCCCAATTTCAGTTAGGTGTTTTTGCAGGACTATCCGATTACAACGGCGATCTTTTAGATAAACCTTACCGGTATTCACAAGGTTGTTTTGGACTGACAGGAGGGTATCAACTTTCTGACCGTTTTACTTTAAGAGCGAAAATTGCCCTGGGTAAAATTAAAGGGAAAGATGAGGTTAGCCATGTAAGAGGTTTTTCTCAACGCAATTTAAACTTTCAATCTTCTTTAAGCGAATTCAGTATGGTTGGCGAGTATAATTTATTTAACCTGAAAAATATGCGGTGGACGCCTTTTGCTTTCATCGGCATTGCAGTTTATCATTACAATCCTTACACGTTTGATGAAAATAACGAAAAGTTTTATTTGAAACCTTTAAGCACCGAAGGGCAGGGACTGGAACAATACCCGGAAAGAAAACCATATTCACTTACACGACTGGCAATACCAATAGGCGGAGGTTTAAAATATGCGGTTAATGATCGTATGCAGGTTGCAGCTCAAATCGGGTTGCGTGTTACCAATAACGATTATTTAGATGATGTTAGTACAACCTATGTTGATCAAAATGATCTATTAGCTGCAAGAGGGCCAAAATCCGTTGAACTTTCCTATCGTGCCGATGAATCACCCGGCGGAAATTTGAGGTATCCATCAAGTGGCACGGCCAGAGGCCGGAGCGGAAAGATTATTTATACTGATTTTTATTATTTTTCCGGCGTGTCAATTATACTGAATGTCGGAGGTAACGGCGACGCAAATCATAGAGGCAGCTCCAACCAGGGGGGGAGTATCGCCAATAAGGGCAGAGGCGCTAGAAGTTACGGCTGTCCGCAGGTCAGGTTATAATTGAAGCCTTCTTTGGGTGTTCGCTCTTCTGTGGAAAGCCTAACCCAGCCCCGTGTTGGTACCAGCATATAAAAAGTTTCGTTAGCGTAAGGTTTGTAGCCTGGCATTGTGCGTGAGCAGTTGAGCAATCTCCAGGCGCCGTATCAAAAAGTGGGAAGAATCTTTTATAATATAAGCTCAAACTATTCTTTGGGCCTGGAGAAAGCTATAACTTATGGCTTTATGCCGTGAGCTGCTCATTTACTTCCGGAACA
>JBBQSI010000392.1:0-3748 GCA_038213975.1 Chitinophagales bacterium | reverse complement strand
TCCTATTATACCGCCTCCTGCAGCAATGTGGCCACCTGATACACCACGGCGGTCATCTACATTAGAACTCTGTCTTCTACCTTGCCACTGCATAATGATGTTTTTTAGTTTTGATTATAATTAAATGGCTAATGAAAATTTAGTGCCATTAATTTTCCAGGATCTTCACCCCGGAAGCCGTAAAAACTACCTGGTTCTCCGGGACAGATATTTGGGCTATTTCTTCTGCTGTTTTTCCTTCATCTTTTGCGTAATGCCTGAGTGTTTCTACCGAAATTTTTTCAAGGGTCGCTGAGCCATGCAGCACAACTTCCTTTCCGGAAATATCCTTGGGAACAAAGAACCCATAGTCTTTAAAGCGAACCATTATAGCTCCCCCGGAAGTCTGCAACTTCATCCAGCACCCTTTTGCCTGGCAGACATCTGCCACCTGGCCTGTAACATCGCCTGTAAATTCTTTCTGCGATTTCATTTTACGATTGAGGTCATCGGCGGAAATCTTATTTTTTTCGGAAAAGTTTTCTCCAAAAGTTTGTTCAACCGATTGCTGGGCAAAACCAGTAAGGGCGAAGAAAAAAAATCCCACGCATACACATAAATTTTTCATGGCTGAAAATTATAGAAATTCCCCCATTTGGCAATCCCCAAATAACGGACAAGTTTTGCTAATATAATTAGTGTTGATAATTTATAATATCTATCTTTACAGCTCTAGATAACTTTACAACTTATTTCAATTTTTCAACTCGGGTTATGGCAACAAACGATAAGGCTTCAGAGAAAGCACAGGAGAAGAATTCAGAAAAGCTGAAAGCGCTTAAGCTGACAATAGAAAAGATCGACAAGGACTTTGGCAAGGGAAGCGTGATGATGATGAATGAACGATCCCAGGAGCCGCAAGCTGTCATATCAACGGGCTCTATTGGCCTGGACGTCGCCCTTGGCATTGGAGGATTGCCCAAGGGAAGAGTAGTTGAAATTTACGGCCCGGAATCTTCAGGTAAAACAACACTCGCTATACATGTGATAGCAGAAGCCCAAAAGAAAGGTGGCATGTGTGCGATAATTGATGCGGAACATGCTTTTGACAGTCTTTATGCAAGGCGCTTAGGCGTTGACGTAGATAATTTGCTCATCAGCCAGCCGGATTATGGCGAGCAGGGTTTGGAAATTGCAGACCGCCTGATTTTGTCAGGTGCTTTGGACGTTGTCGTGATAGATTCTGTGGCTGCGCTTGTGCCAAAGGGAGAGTTGGAAGGGGAAATGGGCGACAGTAAAATGGGTCTGCAGGCCCGCCTGATGAGCCAGGCATTAAGGAAGCTAACAGCCACAATCAGCAAAACAAATTGTTGCTGCATATTTATTAATCAGCTTAGGGATAAAATCGGGGTAATGTTTGGCAACCCGGAAACGACTACGGGTGGTAATGCACTTAAATTCTATGCTTCAGTTAGGTTAGATATTCGTCGTATGGCGCAGATAAAAGATGGTGATGAGTCTATAGGTAACCGGGTGAAGGTGAAAGTGGTAAAGAATAAAGTAGCGCCACCATTTCGTATCGCGGAATTTGATATCATCTTCGGCACTGGCATTTCAAAAACCGGGGAGATCATTGACCTTGGTGTAGAAATGGGTATTCTTCAAAAAAGTGGAAGCTGGTTTAGCTACGACACTACAAAACTGGGACAGGGGCGCGACGCAGTAAAACAACTACTGACGGACAATCCTGAGCTTGCCGGCGAGCTTGAAGCCAAGATTCGTGATAAGATAGCTGAGTTGAGCGCCGCCTAGTCTTCGTTTTTCCTGTTAGCTATTATTGATGTCGGTGATCTTTTGCAATAGCGCCACGCACTCGAGGTGGTGCGTATGCGGAAACATATCAACGGGCTGCAATTGCGTAATGTTGTAATTCTCTTTCAACGAAGCAAGATCCCTGGCCTGCGTGGCAACATTACAGCTTACATATATTATTCTCCCCGGTGCAATCTCCTGAATTTTACTTATTAGTTTTGGATGTAAGCCCGCCCTGGGAGGATCTACTATCACGATATCAGGTTTGCCATGCCTGTTAAAAAAGTCGTCGTTACAAACATCTATCACATCGCCGCAAAAAAACGAAGCGTGTTCAATATTATTCATCGCGGCATTCTCATAAGCATCTTTTATAGCATCTTCTACTGTGTCAACTCCAATAATTGACTTAGCGCCATCACTCAGGTAAATCCCAATGCTGCCAGTACCACAGTAAAGATCATATACTGTCTCTTTGCCTGTGAGACCTGCAAAACTTTTTACAACATCGTATAATGTTGATGCCTGCCTGCTATTGGTTTGAAAAAAAGATTTTGGCGAAATTTTGAACAGATACTTTCCGAGCTTCTCTGTGATAAAACCTTTCCCATAGACAGTATGCACTTCGAGGTCATAGATGGTGTCGTTCCATTTTGGATTGATCGTGTAGGCAAGCGTATCTATCGCCGGCACCTTTTCAAGAATGAAATCGCACAATTTCTTTCGTTCAAGTTCGGCGTCAAATCCAAAAATGACGTTGAGCAGCAATTCACCGGTGGACGCATACCTTATCACCAGGTTTCGCAGTAATCCGGTATGCTCTTTTATGTTATAAAAAGATAGCCCTTCGGCAATGGAGTACTCCCTGATTGTATTTCGTATCCTATTATTTACATCATCCATCAGCCAACACTCGGAAATATTCAACACTTTGTCGAATAACCTGGGAACATGGTAGCCCAGTGCGCCGCCGGGCCAATTATCTTCTTCTAACAATTTTAGTTCCCCCGGGTTTAAATATCTCCGGTCGCTGAAGGTGAATTCTAATTTGTTCCTGTAATAGATTATATCTGGTGCTCCAAGAATAGGAAGTACTGGGGGTTCTTCGATCTTCCCGATCCTGCGGAATGTTTCCAAAGCCTCCTGTTGTTTGTATTGCAACTGCTGTTGATAAGGCAACATTTGCCACTTACAGCCACCACAAACCCCAAAATGCCTGCAGAATGGCTCCACTCTTTCAGATGAAAACTTTTTTATAGAAAGAACCTTTCCCTCTCCCCAGTCTTTTTTATTCTTCGATAACTGTACGTCCACTACATCACCGGGCACGGCGCCTTCCACAAAGATCACCTTCCCTTCATGACGGCCCAAAGATTTGCCCTCTGCAGCGTATGCGACAAGTTCAAGATCATTTATCCTCGGTTTTTTTCTTTTCATTTTAACGCGCCGGCAAAAATAGATGTTTGGGTTTATACGTCTATTAATCAGAAATGTTAAGGCTTCCACCGTAACTGGGTAGTTTCGACTAATTAAATATTTTTGTTTCCTGATTTTTACTCAATGAAAATTTTTACTGCTTTTTTTCTGTGTTTACTCAATATTTCGCTGGCAATGGGCCAGGGATATACTGTCACGTTAAACACTCCTGATTACAAAGAAGGCATTGCCTATCTAACTTATTATTACGGGAAGAACCTCAACATTGAAGATTCTGCCGCAGTAAGTAACAAGGGGGTTGCTGTATTTGAAAAAAAAGAAAAGCTTCAGCCTGGTATCTATTCCATTGTATTTCCGGGAAAATCTAAGATGTTTGACTTTCTTGTTAGCGGCGAACAGCAGATTTCCATTACTGCAGATACAAGTGATCTGCTGAATAAACTGACTATTAAGGGCGCTCCGGAGAATGATCTTTTTCAACAGTACCAGCAGTTTATTTCATCAAAATCCCAGGGCCTTC
>JBBQSI010000391.1:0-3772 GCA_038213975.1 Chitinophagales bacterium | reverse complement strand
GTCGATGCACAGTTTCCTGATACTGCGCCACATTTGATTGCAGAATTGAAAAAAAGGGAGGACAAGCCGTTTCGCTTGCTCATTAATACGCATCACCACCACGATCACACGTCAGGGAATATTGCATTTAAAGATGTTGTGAATAGGGTACTGGCACATGAGAATTCTGCGAAGAATCAAAAGAATTCAGCGGTGGAAGGAAAGACAGAGGACAAAGAATATTTTCCGACAGAGACTTTTGGAAAAGTTTGGGAAGAGAAGGCCGGACGCGAAAAGATTGCGCTGCATTATTTTGGTGCAGGGCATACCGATGGCGATGCCATGATCCATTTTCAACATGCAGATGTGGTACACATGGGCGATCTTGTTTGTAATCGTCGCCACCCATTTGTTGACCGCAATGCCGGCGCAAATATGCAAAGCTGGATGCGTGTGCTGGAAACCGCCATCCGCACCTTCAATGCGAAAACAAAATTTGTTTTCGGCCATTCAGGAGATGGATACGAGGTGACGGGAACATCCATTGATCTGCGGTATTTCCAGGACTATCTCGGCAATGTGCTTAAGTATGTACGTGACCAGATGAAGGCAGGGAAAACGAAAGAAGAGATCCTGCGGGCAGCGGAAATACCCGGCTCACCGCAATGGAAGGGAGATGGAATCCAGCGCCCGCTGGGTGCCGCTTTTGATGAACTTAGTGCAGCATAAAATGTTCGGAAATTTGCTTCGAGCAAATACTTCCTGCCGGCAGCTGCGTTGAGCTGCTCAAGTGATGACGTTGCTTTACTGTTTTTCTCCGGCTGTCCCAATGACAAACTTTCTCATCAAATTATCCTGTTAGTGCTTTGCCGAATGCAGGAATATATCACGGTCAGGTTTATATCCCGATCGATTTTATATCCCGAACGATCCAATTGGAAAGGTGGAGCACTTTGACTCTAATCGGAATAGCACGTGGGGAATTGCTACGATAATATGGTAGTAGACGCTTGTCCGGGGACTCTTCGATAGTTTGTTTGACAGGGGATTGGCTGTTTTACATTAATCATAAACAGGATGGTTTTTAAGTCATCTTTTGAAGACAGGCCGGTTCCAATTGTAGAAAAGGTCAACTTATTTTTCATTCTACATTGCAGAAGGCGTGAAAATCTTTACCTTTTCGCTTGAAATCACTTACTGGAACGATTGCAACCTTTTCCTGTTTATATCACTCGGCCAAACTATATTTTCCCAGGCGTTTATTTTTTACAATTCCCAGATCATAATCACCAATTAAATGAAACGATTCTCAAATATTACGGCTATTACTTTTATTTTTTTCTCTCTTTCTTTTTTGCTTTTCGCCTGCTCACAAAAGCGCTCAGACAAAGCGCGTATATTGGTTTTTAGTAAAACAGCAGGCTACCATCACGAATCGATTGCCGATGGAAACGTGGCCATCGCGAAGCTTGGACGTGAAAACAATTTTGATGTTGACACTACCACCGATGCAACTATGTTTAACGAGGATACCCTCAAAAAATATTCGGCTGTGGTTTTCCTGAGCACTACCGGCGATGTTTTAAACAATTTCCAGGAGGCAGCATTCGAAAGATACATTCAAGCCGGCGGCGGCTATATGGGTATTCACGCTGCGGCAGACTGTGAGTATGACTGGGGCTGGTATGGCAGACTCGTCGGCGCATATTTCCTCAGCCACCCGGGCATCAACGATACATTTCCCAACATCCAGCCGGGAGTGTTGAATGTAATAGATGGAAACAGCGAAGCCACTAAAGACCTGCCAAAGGAATGGAAGAGAACGGATGAGTTTTATAGTTTCAAGAAAATCAACCCGGATATTCACCAGTTGATAACGATCGATGAAAGCTCTTATCACGGCGGTGTAAACGGTGATAATCATCCAATGGCGTGGTATCACGAATATGACGGAGGCCGTGCTTTTTATACCAACCTCGGTCACACTAAAGAGTCATTCACTGAAGACCTTTACCTGAAGCATATTCTCGGCGGAATAAAATATGCCATCGGTGATAATAAAGAACCTGACTATAGTAAAGCGACAACACAGATTCCTCCGGAAGACAACCGTTTTACAAAAACACAACTCGTTAGCGGTGAATTTTTTGAGCCGACTGAAATGACGGTACTCCCAAATCTTGATATCATGGTGATACAGCGCAGGGGCGAAATACTGCTTTATAAAAATGAAACGAAGCAAGTGAAGCAGGTCGGATACTTTGATGTGTATTACAAAACACTGCATACGCCCGGCGTGAATGCTGAGGAAGGAATGCTGGGCCTTTCCAAGGATCCCGATTTTGATAAAAACCACTGGATCTATATTTACTATAGTCCGGCTGACACTGCCGTAAACAGGCTTTCACGTTTCACCTTTCAAAATGATACGTTAGATAAAGCCACAGAAAAAGTGATTTTAGAAGTGAACTCGCAGCGCGAAATTTGTTGTCATACCGGAGGGTCAATTGCCTTTGGGCCTGATAAGTTATTGTACTTCTCCGCTGGAGATAATTCGACGCCTTTTGACGAGGCAGGGCAAAAATATGTCAGCCATGGTTTCGCCCCGCTGAATGATGAGCCCGGGCATGAGCAGTATGATGCGAGGCGATCTGCCGGAAACACCAATGACCTGCGTGGAAAAATTATGCGTATTAAAGTAAATGATGATGGTACCTATGACATCCCTGAAGGAAATCTTTTTGCAAAAGGAACGGCAAAAACAAGACCCGAAATTTATGTAATGGGCAATCGTAATCCTTACCGCATCAGCGTAGATCAGAAAAATAGTTATCTCTACTGGGGTGAAGTGGGACCTGATGCAGCTAATGATAGCCTGGCCACCCGCGGACCGCGTGGTTATGACGAAGTAAACCAGGCCAAAAAGGCCGGTTTTTTTGGATGGCCGTATTTTGTCGGGAACAACTACGCCTATCACGAGTATGACTACACGACGGGAAAGACCGGTCGCCTGTTTGATACCGCACATCCTATGAATAATTCCAGGAATAATACAGGCTTGACGGAATTGCCCAAACCACAGCCTGCTTTTATTTGGTATCCTTATGCGCCCTCGCCGGACTTTCCGCAAATGGGCACCGGCAGCCGGAATGCCATGGCCGGACCTGTTTATTACACTGACATGTTTCCAAAAGAGACAAGGTTGCCTGACTATTACAATGGCAAGCTGTTTATTTACGAATGGATGCGTGGCTTTATTAAAGCAGTTACCCTGGATAAGAACGGTGATTTTGACAAAATGGAACCCTTCTTCGGCAGCATGAAGCTGAATAACCTCATAGATATGGAGGTGGGTCCCGATGGAAAGTTATATCTGCTCGAATATGGCACCGGCTGGTTTTCAAAAAACCCGGATGCTGGTCTTTCACGCATAGATTTTAATGGAGGTAACCGGCCGCCGGTAATTGCATCTGTTACTACCACTAAATCATCGGGTGTGTTGCCATTCAAAGTGAACGTAAAAGCGGACGTAAAGGATCTTGAGAAAGACAAAATCTCGTACGCATGGGATTTCGGTGACGGCACTACTACCGATACTGAGACACCGGAAGCCGTGCACACCTATAGCAAACCCGGAGATTATAAAATTGTTTTGACGGCAAAGGATGATAAAGGTGCTGCCGCAAAAGGCGATGCACTCAGCGTATACGCGGGTAACGAAGCGCCGGAAGTTGCCATTAATCTCGCAGGGGGAAACAAGTCTTTCTACATCCCGGGTACGCCTGTCCGTTAT
>JBBQSI010000390.1:0-3784 GCA_038213975.1 Chitinophagales bacterium | reverse complement strand
CCAAGCACATCCTTTCTTTCCAGGGCCGGCGGAATTGCTTGTTGTTGAATGGGGGTGGGGGTATCGTAACCTTCTTTCTCGAGAGCCCGTAAAATGGGTTCAATAAGGTGCAAATCTATAAACTTCAAAATGTGTATTTTAAATATAAATGAAAAACTTCCCGGGTAATAGATAATTACCGTAAGCCTGTTAAATGAATATGCTCAGGACCTATGATTTGATGAGCTTGCTTGTTAGGGAAGAAAATCCAATCTTTTAAGTAGGAGTATATTATGCAAATATACATCATCGCAGCTTTAAAAGTATTTTCACTGTTCGGGGCAGGCGGGAATGTATAACTACTCCCTGTAAACGCCGGATCATCCCGGATGTTGCGTTCACCATGAGCACCCAGGCTTAAGGCTTTTATCACAGCAAGTCTTCATCTACAGCTTTTAAATCATCATGAACTTAACAAACTTCGCAAATCCGACGAGGTCGATCTCCATTGGTTTATTAACAAACCGCACTTTTATTTTTATCAGTAAATTGCAAAAGCTGCTGATCAACATTAAAACGTTTTCTATGAAAAAGATATCCATTCAGTTATGCCTTGGCTCAATCATCATCTTCGCTGGTTGTAAGAAAAAAGAAGTGACGACTGACTCTCAGCCTGAACCTGTATTTGCACTGCATTTTAATCAACAGGACTTATTTCCCGAAGGTGTGGTGTATGACATTTTCAACAGCCGGTTTTATGTAAGTTCCGTCACCCGGGGCGACATTGGCATTGTAAGTGGCGGAGGCGAGTATAGCAGCTTCATTAACGATCCTGCTTTGACAAGTACCACCGGCCTGGAGATTGACGCAGCAAAAAAGCGTCTTTACGTTTCGAATGCTCCAAATGGTGTAGGTGTTTATGATACCCGCAGTGGCGAAAAAATCTTTTACACTGATCTTACAACGTTGTTACCGGGTCAGCCGGTTTTTATCAATGATATCGCGCTTGATCAGCAGGGAAATGCCTATTTGACGAACAGTGCAACGCCGGTAATCTACATGATAAGCAAAGATGGGAAAGCTTCGGTATTTTATGAATTTCCCGAACTGGCTTTGCCTGCCGGATCATTTGGATTTAATGGTATCGAGTATGCTAATTCCGGGTATTTGCTGGTGGCTTATTCTGCCACGAATACCATCTATAAAATCCCGGTTAAATCACCGGGAACTTATGGAGCAGTCACACTCAATGAAACGCTGGCAGCACCCGACGGGCTTTTATTAAGCAAGGATGGAAAAACATTGGTAGTCGTAAATAATGCAGGCGGCGGCGAAGGTAAGGTGCTCTCTTTTTCCAGTTCCGATAAATGGGAAAGTGGTCTCCTCAAAGGATCATTTAGTACCGGCAAGGTATTTTCTACAACGGCAACCAGCAATGGTAAAAATGTTTTTGTATTGTATGCTTACCTCCACCAGCAGTCGGCCGGCAGATCTGAATTTACCATACAACATGTGCCGTTCGATGATCATACTTCTTTCTAAAACCGACTAAGCGTAACTTTTAAAGGGTGCTTTTTGTACTCTTAGTTGTTTAAGATTCTTGCATTTTTGTCTCAATTTTTAATTATAACTGTTTCGCTTACACGAAGATAGCTAATGTGGAATTTTGCACCTCCCCGAAAGTTAAAAAATCCCTCAAAAAATTAGCATGGGTAGCGGCATTCCTTTCGAGACGTTTCGCTGAATATCAACAAGGGCCTGAAATGTGTTTAAGTTACACTTTAAACGGCGGTTTGAGTTCCGATAAAAAAAAATAATTCTTTTATTAAAAAAACTTTCCTTCCGTATCCATTTTTTTTTATAATATTAGGTGGTGAAACCGTAGCGGAATCTTGAAATCCTCTGCGAATTTTATCCTCACCAAAAATTAACTTGTATATGAATGAGAATTTTAAGATGGATTCTCCCCCCATCTTCAGAAAACTTTTGCTCTCTTTTGCAGTCTTCTTTTTTTCTGCAACTGCTTTTTCGCAAAATGTAACCGGTATTGTAACGGATGACAATAATCAACCTGTACCGGACGTAACAGTTCAGGTAAAAAATTCAAACCGCGCTACCCTCACTAATGCTTCAGGCAGATATGAAATAGCTGCTGGTGCCAATGACGTACTTGTTTTTAGTTATGTCGGTTCCACTACGCAGGAACAAACAGTGGGTGCCAGAAACTCGATAAATACCAAGTTATCCGGAGATATCCAAAACCTTAGCGAAGTAGTAGTAACTGCTTTGGGAATTACCAAAAAGACAAGAGGCCTCGGCTATTCCGCCACCAATGTAAGTCCGGAGGAAGTCTCGGTAAATCGAACTCCCAATGTGATGAATGCTTTGCAAGGGAAAGTTGCCGGGGTGAATATTTCGAGCCTTGGCACCGGCCCCGCGGGTACTTCAAAAATCCGTATTCGTGGGCAATCAAGCATCAACGGCCAAAACAATCCACTGATTGTAATTAACGGTGTGCCGGTGGACAATACGAATTTCAACGATAATACCATAGGGGTTTCAGGCGGTGGTGTTTTTGCTGATGGTGGCGATGGCTTATCAAGCATTAACCCCGATGATATAGAAAGCATGACAATCTTAAAAGGGGCTCCTGCTTCTGCACTTTATGGCTCAAGAGCCAAAGATGGTGTTATCATGATCACCACAAAAACAAAAGGAAAAACTAAAGGTATCGGAATCAGCTACAATGGAAATTTCACTCATGAAACGCCATTGGATTTTACCGATTATCAGAAAGTATATGGCCAGGGAGAAAATGGCGTACGTCCTACATCTCCTAACCCCACTTCGGGTGAATGGTCTTTTGGTGAAAAGTTTGCGCCAGGATTAACGCACACGCTTTATAATACGCCTGACATTCCTTACGTAGCGCAAGGCAGCCGGATAAAAGAATTTTATCGCCATGGACAAAATTTTTCCAATACGGTAACATTAGGAACCAATAGCGAAAAAGGAGGTATGCATCTTTCGCTAAACAATACAGATAACCGGGGCATCGTGCCAAACAACAGTTTTAATCGAAAGGGTATTAATCTTGGTTACAGTTATGATTTATCAGATAAAATCAGTTTTTCAGGCAATGTAAATTATACCCGGGAAATCAATAAAAATCCACCCAATATTGCCAACCAGGATAATTCAATTCCGACTGCACTTATGGCCTTGTCTAACTCTATGCCACTAAGTGTGCTGGAGGCAAATAAATATAATCCGGGTACTGAAGACGAATACGTTTATTCAAGATTTCGAAACAGAACTAATCCATATTGGGTACTAGCCGAGCAATTCCATAATATCCGGCGGGACAGGCTATTTGGAAATGTTGCCCTAAAATATAATTTACTTCCCTGGCTTGTTGTACAGGGCCGTTTCGGGCAGGATTACTGGTCGAGGGATGAAGATGTAAATAATTTCCCCACGGGGCAGGCTTCAAGAGCACCAGCTCAGCCTGGCTTTGTAAATGGCACATATACCCAGGAATCACGCCGGTTCACAGAATCCAATCTTGATTTTTTGATCAGCGCTAATAAAGAAGTTGGAGATTTTGATCTGACACTGACAGGCGGTGGCAATCAGCTACGCAGACGCTCAGACATAAATAATGTGCAAGTGAACGACTTTGTGATCAGGGGTCTTTACACTGTTCAGAATGGAAGGGCGAAAAATCCTGTTTATAATTTGATTGAGCAGGGCGTAAATTCTTTGTATAGTTCCGGTGAGATATCATGGAAGCGGACTTTATATT
>JBBQSI010000389.1:0-3785 GCA_038213975.1 Chitinophagales bacterium | reverse complement strand
TTGCGAAAGCGGTAACTGTCCAAACATGGGCGAATGTTGGGGAGCCGGTACAGCCACTTTTATGATTCTCGGGAACATCTGCACTCGTAGCTGTGGATTTTGTGCGGTAGCAACCGGTCGTCCCAAAGCTGTCGATTGGGACGAACCACAACGTGTAGCTGAAGCCATTCACCTGATGAAAGTGAAACATGCGGTGATCACTTCCGTAGATCGCGACGAAATAAAAGACGGCGGAAGCATTATCTGGCAACACACCATTCGTGCGGTGAAAGCCATGAATCCGTTTACGACCATCGAAACATTAATACCTGATTTCAAGGCCGAGGAAGAAAATATACAGCGTGTTGTTGAAGCTGCTCCGGAGGTAGTGAGCCATAACATCGAAACAGTGGAGCGGCTAACCCGCACCGTTAGAATACAGGCAAAATATTGGCGAAGTATGAAAACGCTGCGTTACCTAAAAGAAGGTAAGATGCGCACCAAAAGTGGCATCATGCTCGGGCTTGGAGAAAAACTGGAAGAAGTAGTGCAAACCATGAACGACCTGAGAGAAAATGGCGTTGATGTAATTACTATCGGTCAATACTTACAACCTTCGAAAAAACATTTACCCGTAGATCGCTTTGTCCACCCTGACGAATTTTCCAGTCTGCGTGATATCGGTTATGAGCTGGGGTTTGACTATGTTGAAAGCGGACCACTCGTAAGATCATCTTATCATTCTGATAAGCACGTGATCGCGGGGTGGGGTAGAGCTAAATGGCTCGGGGAAAAAATGCCGGCGAATTAAGTTATTTGAGCTCCTTCATTTTTTATTTCCCACACGAGCGCACTTGCGCCAAGTATTGCAGCATCTGACTCACGCAGCTCACTAAATAACAGCTTTACTTTATTCTGAAAAATTGGTAAGAGATTTTTCTCCATATTTTCCTTTACCGGATCCATGATGATCTTTCCCGCTTTTATAACACCGCCAAAAAGTATAATGGCCTCGGGCGAAGAAAACATTACAAAATTGGCAAGGGCTTCTCCTAAAATCTGTCCTGTTAATTTGAAAACTTCCTTCGCAATGCTATCACCTTTTAAGGCTGCTTCATAAACATGTTTAGATGTCAGCTCTTTGTTCCCCAACTTACGAAGCAGGCTTTCCTCGTTCGATTTTTCAGTAAGCAATTCCTTTGCCGTGAGGCCAATCCCAGTGGCCGACGCATAGGTCTCCAGTGTTCCGCGCATGCCTGTTCCCCAATGCAGCCTGCCACCAGGCCTGATAACTGTATGACCGAGTTCACCAGCGAAGCCATCATGACCGTAAATCAAATGGCCATTTGCGACGATGCCACTTCCTACGCCGGTACCGAGTGTGATCATTATGAAATCCTTCATCCCGCGTGCAGCGCCATACATCATTTCTCCCACCGCGGCAGCATTTGCATCATTGGTGAGTGAGCAGGGTTTTTTGAATTTTTTAGTAATAAGTTTTGCCAGGGGAATCACACCTTTCCATTGCAGGTTTGGAGCATACTCAATCGTCCCCGTGTAGTAATTACCGTTAGGTGCGCCTACACCAATCCCTTTGATCGCGTCCAGCCCCCCAATAGTTTTTAAAGCAGGTTCTAATTCTTCATAGAGCTGGTCAATAAATTTTGCAATGTCCGTATGCGTTGTAGATGATATATCACCCTTGTTTGTGATCTCACCGCGATGGTTTACTATTCCAAATTTGGAAGTAGTACCTCCAATGTCAATGCCAATCGCATACTCCAACGGTTTGTCTGATTCTGGTTTCCTCATTTGTTCCGAAGCCTTAGGTATTAAAAATATTTCAGTTTGTTTGATCGAAAGCACCTTCCGGAGAGGTAAACTCATCGTTGCCCTCTACCGGTGTTTCGTAATCTATACCCTGGCGTTTTAAGATACCCTTGACGATAAAAGCAAATAAAGTGATGTATGCAAAACAAGCAACCGGTACCCAATATGACTGATGAATGCCATAACCGATCACATCACTTTTCGTTTGGAGGAAGTCTGCAATCTTTCCCTGGATTGGTGGAATAATTCCTCCCCCAAGAATCATCATGATAAGAAAGGCTGAACCCTGGGTGGTATATTTCCCAAGCCCGGCAATTGACAACGTGAATATAGAAGGCCACATAATAGAGCAAAATAGTCCGCCACTCAAAAAGGCATAAATCGCTAACGATCCTGTGCTGAAAATTCCGATTAACATCCCAGCCACACCAAGCAGTCCGAAAACAAGCAGGGTACGTGCAGGCTTATCTTTACTCACGTAAAATGCACCAATTTGGATAAGCACGCAGATGATATAATAGTATAATGGTGTAATGTCGTGCTTGGAAAGTGCATTCACGGCGAGTACGATCGCGAAGGCAACGAGTGGTACTACAAAGGTGAGTATTTGTTTGGTGGAAGGCTTTATTTCAAAAGCAGATATTGACCCCACCCATCTGCCGATCATCAAACTACCCCAATACATTGATACATAAATGGCGGCCTGCGATGATTGTATGCTGCCGAAATCCGGTTGCTTTAAAAGTTCGGCAAGGTTGCTTACTATGGTTACCTCTGCGCCGACATACATAAATAATGCAAGCATGCCGAGAACTAACTGCGGGTACTGCATGGCTCCCCATCCGGCAGGATTTTTCCTTGCACTGATATTGGAGATAAGCAAGCCCAGCACCACAACGGCCAGTGCACCAAAGAGCCACTTCATGCGATAGGTTTCAAGATCATGCGCTCCCGCAGGGCTCAGTGTAGCAATGTCTGTTTTATAACTATTGAAAACAGGAACGAACATAATGATGAGCAGCCCTGTCATGATCAGCAATGAATAGAGTGCTTTACCAGCCTTCTCCGTTCTTTCTGTGGAGATACCGTCAGGAACTTTTTTAGAGAAATAAAATAGCGCAGCGGCTGCAATAAAAAGTATGCCGACGCACGTGTAGAGCACAATTACTTTTCCGAGGCCGAGGCCTGCGATCTGGTCGTCTGTTACGCTGGCTGTTGTTCCAAACAAAGCAAACGCGACAACCAGCGGGCCGATCATTGTTCCAAAGGAATTTACACCACCACCAAGATTCACCCTTCCTGTACCCGTGGATGGATCCCCTAATAATATGGCGAACGGTTGTGCGGCAGTTTGTTGAAGAGAAAAACCGAGGGCCACGATAAACAATCCCACAAGCATGCCTGTAAAGGTATTTGCATTTACTGCCACGATCATCGCCACGGCGCCAAGTGCCGAAAAGAGTAAGCCATAAACAATACTCCGTTTATATCCCCATTTCGCTACCAGATCTTTTCCTCCGAAGGCACCATAAGTAAAAAGCACCAGCGCCCCAATATAATAAGCCAGGTAAAACGCAAAATCAATAAGCTGACTCTGAAACTGGTCGAGTTGAAAATAGTGTTTACAGAAGGGAATGAATATACTGTTGCCGGCGGCGATAAAGCCCCAAAAGAAAAAAACCACGATCAAAGTGCTGAGTGCACCATAGTTCGTCGGTATAAATTTTCCTCCCGTCACACGGGGTGCTGTGACATTCATTACTGGGGTCGCCATCGTAAAATTTTTGGTTGAAAGTAGACGAAAATTTTAAAGGTATCAATTTTCACTAATAATTTTTTAATACCGAAATGATGCTTAATTTGAACGGACTTTTTCATTTATGGAAATACTACATGTCAGTGCTGAATGTTATCCTGTAGCCAAAGCCGGAGGTTTGGGAGATGTAGTAGGAGCGTTGCCAAAATACCAAAATCAA
>JBBQSI010000388.1:0-3797 GCA_038213975.1 Chitinophagales bacterium | reverse complement strand
AGTTTAGGTCTGATTAGCTGCAATATGGGTTAGGAGTAGGATCTGCCTACGGTGATGAATTCATGCCGGTCATTGATCAAATTAGGAACATCACTATTTTAGAGCCTTCCGATCAACTTGTTTCGCACGAATTAGGAAACGTAGAGCCGAAATATGTAAAACCAAACATGAGTGGTAAGCTTGATTTCCCCGATAATAATTTTGACCTCATCGTCTGCTTTAGTACGCTTCACCATATTCCAAATGTGTCTTTTGTAATAAGCTAATTACATATATTCCTGAAACCCGGCGGTTATTTTTTATTGCGTGAGCCTGTTACGTCTATGGGAGATTGGCGGAGATCCAGAAAAGGATTAACAAAAAATGAGCGTGGTATTCCGATCAAATATTTCAGAAAAATACTCAATGGCCTCAATCTCAAAATAGTGAAGGAAAGTCTCTGCTTGTCTATGACACCTTTTTTAATCAGGGTTTTAAAGGGACCACTTTGGCGAAGTAACTCTTACATAAAATTTGATAAAATTTTGTCGGGTATTTTGACATCAAGGGCGGGCAAATATCACAGGAAAGATTTTTTCAGTAAGATAGCCCCTGGCGTAGTTTATTATGTTTTGACGAAATAGAAAAGTTTTTTTGCTCAAAAGTCCCCTGTTTATATGGCCCTGTCCAGGTGCACATATCCCCCATCCACATGAATAAGTTGACCAGTTGTATGCGAAGACTTTTCTGAAAGTAGAAAGGCTACCATATTGGCAATTTCTTCGGGAGTTGTCATCCTTTTTCCAAGGGGAATCCCATCCGTAATAGATTGAAGCTTTTCCTCCGGGTTATCAAATGTTTTGATCCATGTTTCGTACAGTGGCGTATAGCTTTCCGCAACGATAATTGCGTTTACGCGAATACCGTAAGGAAGCAACTCTACCGCCCATTCACGGGTGAGTGCATTTCGACCACCATTAGAGGCTGCATATGCGGAAGTACCTCCCTGGCCTGTTTCTGCTGTTTTAGAACTTATGTTTAAGATCGCACCCTTTGATTTTTTCAGCCAAGGCAGCGCATGCTGCGCCATTAGATAATAATGCACCAAATTTTTATGCAGTGAATCTATGAAAGCCTGGTAGCTTCCATTTTCCAAACCCACACCGTCATTTACGCCGGCATTATTTACCAGGCCATCGATACGCCCGTATTTGTGAACAACTAATTTCACCGCCTGCTCACATTCTTCTGGCTTTGTGAGTTCGGCAACTATCTCCCATGCATCGCCGCCATCCCCTTTCACTTTGTTTACTGTTTTTTGATTGTCTGCTTGCGATCTGCCAACGATCACGGGTATAGCGCTCTCTCCAGCCAGCACATTCACAATGCCTTCACCAATGCCTTTCGCTCCGCCAGTAACAATGATCACTTTATTTTTTAACTGCAGATCCATAAGTTATAAATTGTAAAAATGAACGGCATTATTATGAAATACGTCTTCTTCATTTGCAGGACAGTTTTTGCACACATATTGCGTCACCAATTCTTTCCACTGGTGATATTCGCCGCTCTCTAAAACAACAGGCCAGTCGCTTCCAAATACCACACGGCCAGGCCCGAAAGCTTCAAAAATAACATCGAAATACGGAAAGATATCGTTAGCAGACCACTGCCCCCAATTTGCTTCAGTAAGCAGTCCGGACAGTTTACAAAAAGTAAGCTGGTGTGAAGCAGCCTCACGCATTTTTATCGACCATTCTGTGATATCCCGCCCGGCGATATTTGGTTTAGCACAATGGTCAAGTATAAAATTTTTACCCGGAAAGACTTGCTGGAATTTAAGGACATCATCTAACTGGTGATGATAAACAAGTATATCATAAACGAAGCCGGCATCCAATAACATGTTAATGCCACGAATAAATTCTTTTTGCAATAAAAATCCAGGGGGCTCACCTTGCACAACATGCCTGAATCCCTTTATTTTTTTGAACTGCGAAAAATATGCTAATCGCTTTTCGAGATCAGGGCTCCGCAAGTCTACCCAGCCGACGATACCTTTGATGAAATCATATTTTTCCCCGAGATCCTTTAGAAACTCATTCTCACCTTCTGTTTGACAGGCCTGTACAGCTACAACACCCTCGATATTTTCCTGCTCCAGTGTTTTTTCAATATCACCTGGCAAGAAATCCCGCTGCAATTTTTTCATTGAATCACCTATCCAATCGTATTCAACAGGATCGTATTTCCAAAAATGCATGTGTGCATCAATTGCCATCTAACTTATTTCTCTTAAAAATAAATGTTTTAAAATCTTAAATTGAAAGTTCTATCAAAATAAAAGGCAATGGATACGCAGGCAAATAAGACTCTTTCAAAAAAATACCTGGCTACCCCGGGGTTGCAATACTACCAGTATCCCGATGATACACCTACGACTATTCTTCAATTTGGTACCGGTATGTTGTTGCGGGGATTGGTTGGCGACATGGTGGAAAGGTCCAATGCAGATGGCAGTTACAAGGGAAAGATTGCGGTGGTAAAATCTACCGGCAATGATGTATCTGAGTTTCACGCACAGGATAACATTTACTCGCTTTTGGTTAAAGGGATTGAGCGGGGAAAAGAAGTCGATGAAGTTTCAGTCAACAGTTCGATTGCAAACGTATTCGGTGCCGGAAACAATTGGAAACAAGTATTGAATGTTGCGGCCGACCCATCATTGCAAACCATCGTTTCCAATACAACTGAAGCCGGGCTAATCTACAAGGAGGAATTAATCCAGCCGGACGTTTCCCCAGATTCTTTCCCCGCGAAATTATTTGCGTGCCTGCTTCACCGTTATAAAACTTTTAATGGTGATAAGGAAAAAGGTGTTGTGATATTGCCAATGGAACTGGTGGATAAAAATGGTGAGTTATTATTGGATTTTATT
Organism: Chitinophagales bacterium; assembly: GCA_038213975.1. GTDB lineage: Bacteria > Bacteroidota > Bacteroidia > Chitinophagales > Chitinophagaceae > Ginsengibacter. Next base: position 880 of record JBBQSI010000388.1, on the reverse strand, counting down.
ACCAGGCACGCTGCAAACAATAAAGCCAGTGATAGTTTTATCGAATGGATAAAAAATTCAAATTTTTTCTGCAACACAATTGTAGATCGCATAGTGCCGGGGAAGACCGAGAAGAATAATGTTGTCCAAATAAATGGCCGTGCCTTTACAGACAATCTGCATGTGACGGCTGAACCTTACAATCTCCTCGCAATCCAGGGAAATGAAACTATTAAAAGAAAGATAGGTTTTGGAGAAAATTGTCCGGGCTTTATTGTTGCCCCCTCGATCGAAGATCTGAAAGAACAGAAACTAAGATTGCTCAACGGTGCCAACACTTTGGTGGCTTCTCCCGCATTGCTGGCAGGCCTGGTGACGACATACGATACAATGGAGGATGAAGATTTCGAACGATATACGACGCAACTGATGCAACAGGAAATCTTGCCAACAATCAGGGACATTTGCCCTGAAGCCGACAACTTTACCTTGCAGGTATTAGACAGGTTTCGCAATCCCTTTATTCGTTACCCACTGACAAATATTTGTTTCCAGGCTACCAGCAAAATGAACAGCCGTGTGATGGAAACGATCAACCGGCAATATCGTCTTTTTGGAAAGCCTGGCCCCTTAACGCTCATTGGCCTGGCTGCCTGGTTTATATACTATACGCCGGCAGGCAAAGATGAAGGAGGGAATTATACCGGCTCGTTAAATGGTAAGCAATTTAATTTCAAAGATGACAAAGCGCCGCCGGTGCTGCATGAATTGGCCAGCGTAAAAAACGGCGACTATGAAAGTGCTGTAAATAATATCCTGCAGAACCGGGAATTATTCCAGGTGCAGGAAGCGTATCTAGATGATCTTGGCGGCTTAGTTTCTAACACAATCCGATCGCTTT
>JBBQSI010000387.1:0-3801 GCA_038213975.1 Chitinophagales bacterium | reverse complement strand
ATAGAGATGCTTACTTCTCCCTGTAATTTCAGGTATTTATTATAACCTTTATTGTTGATATGCTTTTTATTCAGCCTGCCATTATTCAAGGCTTTTTCAAGCTTTGCTATGCCGCGTTTCCTGTTGTGTGCATCCCTTTTGGCACGGCTAATAGCATAGCTGATGATGAGCCTATGCTCATTTTCTTTCTCAATTAAGTGGCTCCCCCCATCAGCAAGGGTCAGGTTTAATATTTGCTCTTTGATTTCCTGGGTCTCGTTTTTTATTCTTGCTCCCAGGATAAATTCATACTGTCTTTCGCACAATTGCTGAATGTTTTTATTGGATAACAGCCCGGCATCTGCTACTACAATAAGTTTTCTGCCTGTATACTTTTTTTCAAAATAATCCAGTACGGGCAACAAGGTATCGCCTTCGTATTTGCTGCCTTCGAAAATATTGTAGTCCAGCGGATAGCCGCCGGCACTTACCAAAAGCCCCAAGATAATTTGCGGCTGATGATGTTTGCCATCTTTGCTAAACCCGGTTTGCCGTAACTCGTCTTCTTCAGCAGCTTCAAAATAAAGTGTCGTCACATCGTAGAATACTACCGATAGCCTGTCTTCTAAAATCTTTAATGTATGAGCAAAACTTATCTCTTGCACCTGCGCCATTTGCTCTTTTTGCAGCTTGTCCAAATAGCGGTAAACCGTATCTACATTTACAACGACACCTTTATATTTGAAAAGATAGTCCGTTGTTTTTAGTTTACTGACAGGGTAAACTAAACGGGTGATCACTAGATGACGGAACAGTTCTTCTTCAATAGCATTAAAGCCAATATCATCGAAGATCCGTCCCAATAATAATTCCGGGCCTACGAGCGATACCGCTTCAATGCGGTTAAAAAATACATCCACCAGTTCCTTTTCTTTTGAAGCATCGAAATGGATAGGTCGCTGACCTCGTAGCCTGCCGATTTCCTGCTGGCCTTTTATAAGCAATTGCTCAATAATAATTGCATCTGAGGAGCAGCCTATCGTTTTTACAAGTTTGCTGCCTGTGGCGGCACTTTGGCGTATCTGGACACTGACGCTACCGCTTTTGTTCTTCTTTTTTTGTAGATGCACTCCCTAATTTACTGCCGGGTACCTCAATTTCAAAATAGTAACTCAATGCCAGAAAGGGTTTCCGACAATTATTTTTCATTTTTTAAAAAAGTGCGGAAAACAGGAAAAATTTCTATTCCGCTTCATGCGCTGCATCATTTTCAACCAAATTTAATTTGCCCAGGAAATCATTGGCTGCTGCCTTAGCATTGTAGTTATCGCTCGAGGATTTTATTTTGCGCACAGTCTCAACAAATGGCGAAGCATCCTCCGCGTATAATAAATAATTTATAGCCATTAAGGCGATGTCCATATTGCTACTACCAATTGCATCTTTAAGTATATTTTCTGCCTTTTGACTTTTAAAATTATCATACACGATCGCCGCTGCTGTCACCGCTACCGGGGGGTAACTGTCATCTATAGCCGCCTCAATATCACTCTTAAATTTCTGTAGTGTTCCGGGCCGCTGCGAGCGTAATCCAAGGATCGCCCAATACCTGATGACAGGATTATTATCTTTTAAAAAATCAATTTGCTGTTGCGCTACTTTTACATTTCTAAATCCTGAGAGGGAGGCAACTTTATAAATTTGTTGCACCGGGAAATTTTTATCGTCCTGCCGGAATTCGTACAACGTGGTACTCGCGGGTATTTGGTTGGTAGCATACTCCGGTAGCAGTAGTACGTCTCTTTCACTGATAATATGATGATCCAATGTGTCACGGAATTCCCTCAGCTTTTCCGCACACTGTTTATCACCGGCCAGGTTATGCATTTCCCAGGGATCATTAGCTATGTCGTACAACATCTCCGGTGGCCGGGCATAAAACAAGGTTCGCTGAAAACTATCCAATAAATTTTTTGAATAATCTTCACGCATTTGTTGCTTGATCTCGCTTATCTCCACGTACCTGATGTAGCGCATCTCGGGCTCGAAAGGCATGAAATTGCGAGAGTAAACATACCTGCCATCAGTCACTGTCCGGGTAAGGTCCGGCCCATTATCCGCCCGGTCATTGGATAAGAACAAATATCGTGTTTGAGGCGAGCGATCGTTACCTAATAAAATTCTTCCTTTCATATATTCCGGAACCTTGCTGCCGCACAGGCTCAGCATAGTAGGTGCCAGATCTTCGAAATCTATCAACTCATCTGTGACAACGCCTGCTTTTCCCCAGGGAGAAAGATGACTGTACATAGGCGGAAACCAAATGACAAATGGCACGCGATAGCCATAGTTGATTCCGTTCGTCTTGCCGCGGGGCATACCCTCGCCGTGATCGGCATAAAGAAAAATAATGGTGCTGTCACGCAGATGATCCACATCTAATCTTTGTAATAATGCGCCGATCTCATTGTCTGTTTTCTTTAGAGAATTATACACACGTGCAAATTGCTTACGCATTTCCGGAGACTCGTGGTAAATGGGTGGGAGTGAAAAATCATTGTCGCCGATACGTTCTTCAGGTGTTAAATGATCATACACTTCTTTCTTGTATTGTGCATAAGGCCATGTCATTGTCCGTGACTGATGGGAATCCATAAAATTGAAAACGGCGAAAAAGGGCTGACCCGGTTGCCGTTTCCACCACCCGGCTTCGCCGGAACTTTCATCCCATGTTTGTTGGACGAAGTCTTTTGCATTTGCAATGTTGTAGTCTGTCTTTTCATGATTGGTGGTGTAATAGCCTTGCTGGTGCAGGTAAAAGGGAAATCCTTTTATATAATCCGGTATCCTGATATTACTCCTGTGATGGCCTGTACCAAGGCTATATGTTTTTACGCCGGTGATGATACAGGAGCGGCTGGGTGAACAAACAGTGCCGGTTGAGAAGGCATTCGTAAACCTAACCCCATTCTTTGCCAACAAATCCATATTGGGCGTACGTGCATCTGCATTACCATACGCACCGATAAATTGTGGCGAGGTGTCTTCAAAAGTGATCCATAAAATATTCGGCTTTATATTATTCTTCTGCTGCGCCGATGCGAAATAGCGGGCAGGTGAAAAAAAGAGAAAAAGAACGCAAAAAGATAATTTCATAACTTAATAATTATTTCAGGCTAGATTCTTATTGTGCAATATTCTTGCAGATTCAAAAGGTGACTGGGCGATCTTTTTAAACTATTTTCAAGACAAAGGGTAAAACTTTTTCGGTCGCAAATTTCTTTTAAAAGCCTTTTAAATAATGTCAGAGCAGCAAATCTTTCCCGCTAAAATTCGCGGGTTTTTACCAATGCAATTTACCAGATCAAATTCGTCCAGCCCTTAGTTTCGAAATCAATTTCAAATGTTAAAAAAGTGTCTCTTTAATTATTATTCAGTTTCTTCAGCAACACAAAATTTTCCTTTGCCGACCCCTCCCATTTTTCTTTAAGGTCTTTCCTTAGTGCCGGATAAGAGCTGATAATTCCTGTTCCTCACTTCTGTCTTTGGATAAATCATACAGCGCCCATGTATTGCCATTCAGTGAGTGACAGCCTTCCAGTCTCCTTTGCGAATGGCGGCATTGCCTCCATGTTCCCAAAACAGATATTCATGCTGCTGAAAATTCTTTCGGCTGAACACCGACGACATATTTCCAGATATGGTGCACATCCGTAATGCCGCCAGGGACTTGTTGTTTACGGGGATTTCCTGCGAAATAAATCCGGCATAGGAAATTACGAGCACCGCCTTTCTTCCGGTAACATCAATATTATAATTTCC
>JBBQSI010000386.1:0-3807 GCA_038213975.1 Chitinophagales bacterium | reverse complement strand
GCATGATCTTTTTTGTTTTTCGTGACGATACCAATAGTTGCGTAGACGGACACTTTTATCAGGGCGAAACTTGCACCGGTGACGGCGAACAAGACTTTTGTCATAGCAAACCCGCCGACAAGCGGCATGCAGATACACGCTATTGTCACCATTGCCAGGGCGAGCAGCATAGACCTCTTGTAACCGATCCGAACTACAAAGGAGGCAACCAGGAAGGAAACAACAGCAATCGTAAGATCCTTGAAGGCCTCAAGAATGGAAGCTGCTGATTGGGTGACCCCGTAATTATTCTGCACTTGCAAAATCACCGTACCCACACTATTTAAGAGCATGGCCAGCACAAAATAATTCAGGAAGAGGGAGAGTTTTATTCGCCAGTTCTGCAAGACGATCGTTGATTTTGTAATATCGAATATACAACGATGAATTTAGATTGAATGGAATATCCAATGCAGAAGATGATGGCTTCAATCAATAGAATTTTATAAAAAAGAATCATCTTCGTGTGATGAAAAACAAATCAAATCCCAAATTTCACAAACGGATTTTTTGGGATGTAGTATTTGAAAATATTGATTATGATGCGAAAGCCAATTTCGTCATTGAACGTGTATTTGAACGCGGCGACGTAGAGGACATCAGGAATTGCCGGCGGTATTATGGTGATGAAAAGGTAACAGAAGCTTTGCTAAATGCTAAATTTTTGCCTGAGATGAGAATGTATTTAGCAAGCGCAGTAATTGATAGGCCACTTAAAGAATTCAGATGCTACAAGTTGAGACAGTTGAACCCCACGCTTTTTCCATATTAGAGGAATTGATGAACATAAAGGAATTAAAGAACTTCTATTTGGTGGGTGGTACTGCATTATCTCTTCAATATGGCCATCGTAAATCTGTAGATCTGGATTTATTTTCAAATGGAATTTTCGACAATACTCCTATAATAAAAGTCTTGAAAAAGAAATATCAGGAGAAATTTATTTGGGAAGAAAAAGCTGTGCGGTTTGGCATATTTTGTTATTTGAACAATGTAAAAGTTGATTTAATCCGCCATCCACATCCCCTGATAAGACCTGAAAAAAAAATTGAAGGGCTTCGCTTTTTCTCCACAGAAGATATTATTGCCATGAAGGTTCAGGCGATTCTGGGCAGAGGGAAAAAGAAAGATTTCTGGGATGTAGCGGAGTTATTGCAGCATTATACTGTAGGTGATTTTGTACAATACCATGAAGAAAAATATGCTTCCCAACATCTTTTGATATCTATACCACAGGCTCTCACCTATTTCGCAGAAGCAGAAGAAACTGAAGAACCGATAAGCCTCAAAAAACAAACATGGCCCCAGGTGAAAAAATTTATAGAGCAAAAAGTAAGGGAATATCTACAATAAATCATACGAGTTACACCCGATTAAAGCCTCTTATTAAAGCGTTGCTACCCCCGATCAAATCTTTTACGAGTAAACATTCTCCCTTACTCGCGGAGATGTTGGTGGATTTTTGGAAGTATAATTTCATCCAGGTCACACTTAAAAAGCCACTATCCTCCAGGTGATTCCGCTTACTCTGCACCATCAGTTTTTGCTCTCGCCACCGCGAAGGCACCAACCCGTTGGCCACAAAGCAAACCCTGTTCAATATCGCTCCTGTAATGAATCGCGCCATAGAGACGGGACACCGACGCCTCGTCAGCCATAGCATTAAACATCGCGGCTTTGGCTGGCAAGATATGACCAAGAAACGTTGCTGCTGCCCCACTAAAAGTAGAATGCCCGGAGGTATAAGACGGGAAGTTCGGCAAGCCAGTTAGCGTTTTTATGCCGGGGTCAATCTGCGAAGGACGAGGGTTAAAATATAAATACTTCGAATTCCAGCATGATATGGCCGCATCCATCATAGCCATATTCAACAACCCAAAATTTCTTGCGCAACGCACCTCGCTAAAATTGCTCTTAACAAATTCATCAGCAGCGAGCTTGTTCCAATGCCCCGGTGGTGTAGGTGTATTAACGCCATCTGCCCAAAACTGCACGATTTTGATCCTATCGTTTGTAGGGTTCTGGCTGTAAAACTTTACCTCTTCTAATTCTGTTTTAAACTGCCCGGACAATGTTGATGGCGGAGGCGGAGGAAGAATAGTTAGCAATGTGGCAGAGTCAAATAAAAACGTTTTTACCTTCCCAAAAAGCGGCAGCATCGGCGGGCGCTTCGGCGATTCCTGGCTAATCCAGGGCATTTCACCTTTGGCGGCCGTTTGCGATTCCAGATCGGCCCACAACACAGCGGTGCCAATAGCGGCTCCTGCTCTATCAGTCCTCGCTCGTGCGGTAAATTTCTGCGCCACAGCTTTGCCAAGATCTTCACCGGCCTCTATTTCACTCCTGACGTTAGCTCCGGAGATAATCCTGTACAGTTTGTTCTCTTCCGCCTTTTGCCCGATAAAAGCGAGGTCCGCCGGGAAGAGTAATTTTAGCAGCTCCACTGTAGCACCTATAACAGCTCCGTCTTCAGAGGGATATGAAGGAAGATCACTTTGTGGTATCAATGCATTAATGGAACCATCAAATTTATATGGGGCCTGCCTGTTGAACATTGTTTTATAATGGTAAGTCGCAATCAGCGCATCATATTGCGCAGCACTTACATAAGCATAGGCTCTTGCTGCATAAGGCGGGTTTGAAAAAGGAAAAACCGGGTCGGCAAAAGGATTTGCAGCACTCGGAAAAGGGTAAGAGCCGTCTTCATTTTGGTAAGGCGGAATATTATGCTTCGCAACCAGTTCCCGCATGATCTCATTCCATCGTAACACGGTGCCCGCACTCCAGTATTTAATAAGGCTGCGTTGTTTTTCCGAAATATTTGACTGCCAGCTTTTGATTTCATTTAGGTCGGCAATGTAGGAGGGAGAAGTGACAGGGACAGGTTCTGCGACTGCGAACTCATCCGGCGCATCCAGTAGAACAGGTTTCCATGTACCTGCATTTAGATCCGGATTATTTGGACTTAATGCCGGATAAGATAAATTTTCTTCATCAAGCTTCTTACTGCATGACTGCAGCAGGACAAAGACAGAGAATATTATGATCGCTAAGATTATTTTTTTCATTGCTGCATGTTTGAAGTGAGCATTTTGGAATGATGGCCGCTAAAATCAATGATGTAAAATGCACCGGCTCCGATGCTCCTGGATTGTCCAGCGTTCCTGCCTTTTACTACGAAGTTTCCACTCGCGTTAAATGACAAGCCTGTAATATGCTTCAGGTAATATTTGATATTCATTGCGGCAGACGTCATGTTCATCCGATTGCTGGGGAAAGGCATGTTATTTTTTGTGATATCAAATCCACCAAGAGTTGTCCAATTTGCCATCATGGCTTCAGCGATCAAGCGATGCGTCCGATAGCCGCAACTGAACATTAGCTGCATTGCATCCGGCATCCTCACTTCATTAGTATAATGCATTTCTGTAGTGTAATAGGAATTTCGGAAAAGCTTTATGTTTTGCCGTGCGACATAAGTGCCCGATCCAGTAACAAACCAATCGCCGACCTGGTAATCGATAATTTCCCGGAGAGATACGCTCTGACTATGTAAACCGATGGATAGCGGCAAAAAATCCGGGTTGTAATCTGAAAGCGGAATTGAAACTCCTGCGACGGTATAAAGGGAAACAAAGCCTTTGCCGGCCTTCACTTTTAAAGGAAGATATTTCAACAGTAAGGATACATCCTGTAATCCCTGCATGCCCTGGAGTTGGCCGGCTGATGCTTTGGTTTTTATATAAGGAAGGGAAAAAAGAACATTGA
>JBBQSI010000385.1:0-3823 GCA_038213975.1 Chitinophagales bacterium | reverse complement strand
AAAATGAATTAGGTTTGTAGTAACTCATTAGATTTTGTTTTGCCCAGTTGGCAGAACCGTACAGATACATCGATTAATTAAAAAAACACAGACAATGATCAAGTTACAAATCGTCGGCAATCTTGGGAAAGATTGTATCGTAAAAGAAGTAAACGGCCGGAACGTTATCAATTTTAGCGTTGCCCACACTGAAAGGTTTAAGGACGCTACCGGCAATCCCAGGGAAAAAACTACCTGGGTGGAATGCGCTTACTGGTCAGACAGAACAGCAATTTCCCCTTACCTGAAAAAAGGGCAGCTCGTTTTTGCAGAGGGCTCGCCCGATGTAGACGGTTATTTGAATAAAGACAATCAGCCAGCTGCTACCTTGCGTATGCGGGTAAGAGATATTCAATTACTCGGCGGCCGCAGTGATAACAATGACTCCGGAAGTTCACAGGCTGATTCAAGATCATATGGATCGCAGGGCGAGAATAAAGTGCCTGCCACTTCCGAAATGGAGGAGGCTCCCGACGACTTACCGTTTTAATGATGGGACAAAGAAAAAATGGCCGGCATTTCCGGCCGTTTTTATTCAGTGCCGGTGACGGATTGTTCCCAGCCCAATATTGCTTTCTTTCGTGCTGCTCCCCAGCGGTAATTTCCAAAAACACCGCTCGATTGTATCACACGGTGACAGGGTATCAAGTATGCCACGGCATTGGCACCGACAGCCGAGCCAACAGCCCTTGAAGCATTGGCATCACCGATCGCCGAAGCCAACCTCCCATAGCTGGTAAGCCCGGCCCGGGGAATAGTAAGCAGGGCTTCCCATACTTTCAGTTGGAAAGGAGTTCCCTTTACATGCAGCCTTATCTTCAAGCTGTCGGTTGCATTTTTTGTAAAAGCCTGCAGGGCCGCCTTGTGGCTGACATCTGGTTGCCGCAGGAAATTAGCGTTGTAAAAATTTTCTTTCAGAGATTGAATACCTTGCAATTCATCGTCAATAAAGGCGAGATGGCAGATTCCACGGTGTGTCGAAGCAACAAGGTTTTTGCCAAAAGGAGATTCATAGATTTCGTAAACGATATGTAAAGATGCACCTCCGTTTTTATATTCTCCCGGCGTCATGGCTTCGAGGTTGATGAACAGGTCATGCAGCCTTCCGGTGCCCGACATTCCGGTTTGCCAGGCTGCTTCGGATAATGTTCCCTGGTTAGTCAGTATCGCTTTTGCGTGATTCACCGTTGTGTATTGCAGGAATCGTTTTGGGCTGACGCCGGCCCAATCGGAAAACATTCGTTGAAAATGAAATGGGCTAAGATGAACATGAGCGGCGACCGCTTCCAATGTTGGCTGATCGCGAAAATTATCGTCAATAAATGTAATAGCATTTTTGATTCGTTCGAAATTTACCGTGGTGTTGGCTTCTGCATTTTCCGTCATGTCACAAAAGTAAGTTGCTGGCAGGCTTCCACCGACCCGTTTCTTGCTAAACTGTCCGCCGAAACTTGCGCTTCATAATTCCATTTTTAAAGTTTTATTTTGTTCCGCTTGTAATTATGGCGAAGGAAAAAATACTGGTTATCGGTGCTTGCGGACAAATAGGCGTGGAGCTAACCCTGGAGCTACGTAAACTCTTTGGCGGGTCTAATGTGATTGCTTCCGACCTGCGGGAAGAGAATGATCTGCTAAAAGGCACGGGACCTTATGTGAGCCTGGATGTGATGAATAAGGAAATGCTGCACGTGCAGGTGATTCGCCAAAAAATCACGCAGATCTACCTGTTGGCGGCCATCCTTTCGGCAACGGGAGAAAAAAATCCTTCCCTGGCCTGGCACCTTAATATGCAGAGTTTGCTGCATGTGCTGGAAATTGCCAAAGAGGAAAATCTAAACAAGGTTTACTGGCCAAGTAGTATTGCGGTTTTTGGTCCGACATCTCCAAAGAAGCATTGTCCACAAACTACCATCATTGAACCAATTACTGTGTATGGTATCAGCAAGTATGCAGGTGAATTTTGGTGTAACTATTATTACCAGCGTTTCGGGGTAGACGTGCGCAGTCTGCGGTATCCCGGCCTGATTAGTTACAAAAGTGAACCCGGCGGTGGTACTACGGATTATGCCGTGGCCATTTTTAATGAAGCGGTGGAAGAAAAGCAATACACCTGTTTCCTGAAAGAGGATACGTATTTGCCCATGATGTATATGCCGGACGCAATCCGGGCAACAATTGAATTAATGGAAACGGAGGCGGAAAATATTTCGATCCGGACTTCGTATAATATTTCGGCCATGAGTTTTTCGCCGAAGGAAATTTCAAAAGAAATTCAAAAGACCATTCCGGACTTCAAGATTGTCTTTGAGCCGGATTATCGCCAGCAGATTGCTGAAAGCTGGCCGCAAAGTATTGATGATACCCTAGCCCGCCAGGATTGGAATTGGAAAGCAGCCTATGGCCTTCGGGAAATGACGTGTGATATGTTAGCGCATATTCAATAAATTATTCGCTGACGCGTTTTAGTGGTTGGAGTTTGCAAAATCGATATTTAACTAAGATATTTGGCTTCTCTGTGGCAACTTTGCCATTCGTTTTAATCCTATTAAAAACACAAAACTCTTTAAATGAAACAACTATTTCTGGTATCTACACTTGCTGCCATCTTCTCAATCAGTGCTTCAGCACAGACTCCGGTATCTTTCGGCGTCAAAGGCGGCGCTACTTTTAGTACCGAAAAAATCAAGGGGCAAGGTATTACGGTAAATACTGAATCTAAAGTCGGCTACTATGCTGGACTGCTTGCCGAAATCGTTGCCAGTGAAAAATTTTCGGTGCAGCCTGAAGTGATTTATAATATTTTAGGAGCAAAGTATCAGGGTTACAAAGACGATCTTTCATATATAAGCATTCCTTTGTTATTAAAATATAAAACGCAAGGTCTTTCGCTGGTAGCCGGACCGCAGTTGGGTATACTGGTTTCTGCAAAAGCAGATAACAATGGGACAAAAACTGATATAAAAGACCAATTTAAATCAACTGATTTTGCAGTAGTTCTTGGTGCCGGTTACACTACGCTCAGCGGGTTCGGTTTTGATGCGAGATACCAGATTGGAGTAAGTAATATTGCCAGCCCGGACGATCCAGTATATAAGGATGTCGATTTGAAAAATAGTGCTTTCACTTTCGGCATCCATTATATCTTCAATTACTCCGGAAAGTAGATCAACAGTTATCTTAGTACATTCAGCCGCCGCATGCGGCTTTTTATATCCCAAGTACATCTTTCATAGAAAAAATGCCTTTCTTGTCGTGGATATATTCGGCGGCCCTGAGCGCTCCGGCGGCAAAGCCTTTTCGGTTGTGCGCTGTATGAATAATTTCAATAGTGTCTGCTTCGGAATCATAAGCTACTTTGTGCGTGCCCGGCACGTGGTCTATGCGTTTACTAATTATCGCTAGTTCTTCAGCAGATGCGGCCTTTTCGTTCACCCAATTATTTTTTCTTTCCATTTGCGATAAGATACCTTCAGCGAGCGTGATGGCCGTGCCGCTGGGTGCGTCTTTCTTTTGCTTATGATGAATTTCTTCCATTCGCACATCATACTGTTCCTGGCCCTTCATCAGGGCCGCCAGTTGGTTGCTTACCTCAAAAAAAATATTGACGCCGATACTAAAATTGGTCGTTGTCAAAAATGTGCCATCCATTTTCCGGCATTGCTCAACCACTGCGTTGTTCTCCTTTAGCCAGCCGGTAGTGCCGCAAACAACGGGTACGCCTGCCCGAAAACAAAGCTGGATATTTTTCACAGCGCTTTCAGGTACAGTAAACTCTATCGCTACG
>JBBQSI010000384.1:0-3840 GCA_038213975.1 Chitinophagales bacterium | reverse complement strand
GTACCCGGAAATAGAAGTGAAAATGAGTCCTGATATTTCCGGAGAAATAGTGGATCTGTACGTGGAGGAAGGCGACAGCGTTCGTAAAGGCCAGGCGCTTGCAAGAATTTATGGAGACATATATGCCACGCAGCGTGACCAGGCAGCGGCAAACGTCACCCAGCAGCAGGCCCAGGTAGCCAATGCCGCCGCTTCCATCGGAGCGCTTGAAGCAAATATGGACCAGGCTAAGAAAACATACGACATGCAAAAGCAGCTCTATGATGAAAAAGTGATTAGCCGCAATGAATTCAACACGGCCGATGCCGCTTACAAATCTGCTGTTGCAAATCACAATGCAGCAAAACAGTCCATACGAGCCAGCCAGGCAGGTGTTCAGGGTGCCAGGGCAGCCCTGGCAAAAGCCAACAAAGACATCAGCCGGGCAACACTGTTTGCCCCAATGGATGGCGTCATTTCGCTCCTCAACGTGAAAGAAGGCGAGCGTGTAGTGGGCAACTCGATGATGGCCGGTACCGAAATGATGCGCATTGCGGATATGAGTAAAATAGAGGTTCGTGTAGACGTTGGAGAAAATGATATTCCGAAGGTTCACCTGGGCGATAGCGCCACCGTAGAAGTAGACGCTTATTCCAACAGGAAATTTGCCGGAATCGTTACGCAAATTGCGAGCAGTAATACAGGTGCAGCAAGCCAATCTGCCGCCTCCAGCACGAGTTCAGATGTTACCAATTACAAAGTGTACATCCGCCTGATGCCGACTTCTTACAGCGATCTGATGGATCCAAAAAAATCCAAAAGTTTTCCGTTTCGCCCGGGGATGAGTGCCAGTGCAGACATACAGACAAAAACGCACAGCAACGTATTATCTGTTCCCATCAACGCCGTTACTACGCGGGAAACAAGCGACTCCACCGGCGCAGGGGCTGATACCAAATCAAGCGCGGCAAGTAATACTGATGATAACAGCGATACCCGGAACAATACAAATGTTTACGATGTGGAGGAAGTCGTCTTCGTGGTGAAGCCCGATGGTTCAGTAGAAAAGAGAAAAGTAAAAAGCGCCATCCAGGACATGAATTACATCGAAATCACCGAGGGGATCAATGCTGGGGATGAAGTAATCACAGGTCCGTATGACGTTGTTTCAAAATCTCTTAGCACGAAGTCTAAAGTGAAAGTGGTGCCAAAGGGAGATTTATTCGCGGAGAAAAATTAATCAGCAAATAAAGCTTCTGCCTGCCTGATACTTTCCGGTTTACCTACGTCGATGAATCGTGTAGACGAATGATCAAAGCCAGCGATCTTCTCAGTTTTTGCGAGGTGAAGGTATACATCTACCATAGAAAATTTTCCTTCTTGTTTCATAAGGCTGAATAAGCGCGGCGAAATGATGTGAATGCCGCTGAAAGCTTTTGGATGAATTGCAGCAACCTCACGGGAAAATTTTTCTTCGCCGCTATGCATATTTTTCCAGCCGCATAATTCCTCTTTTTCATCGAAGAGAAAATAGCGGGAAGTCTCCCGGCCGGTCACGGCTAAAGTTGCCAGCGCATCCAGTTGATTGTGGTGTTTAAGCATTTTCCTGATATCCAAATCACTGAGTACATCCACGTTCATCAGCACAAATGGCTCATCAGTTCCTTTAAAGAACCACGCTGCTTTTTGTAAGCCGCCCCCGGTTTCTAATACCGCGTCCGATTCATCAGAGATTTTGAAACTGATTTCCGGATAATGATAACTGTCTAATGCATCCTTTATTTGGTCAGGAAAATGGTGAACATTTATAATGATTTCAGTTACTCCCGAAGTTTGCAGGTATTTAATATTTCTTTGCAAAAGCGTTTTGTTGTTTACCATCGCCAGTGCCTTTGGACGCTTATCTGTAAAAGGTTTTAGCCGTGTGCCTAAGCCGGCAGCAAGTATCATTGCTCTCATCGGATTACACTTCGAACGTTTTGTATTCGCTGATCTTCTGCTCTAAATGATTCAGCTTTACCGGTACGCGAAATTTATTTCTCAAGTGCCGGGCGAGCGCATCGGCGGCGTAGACACTTCGGTGCTGTCCCCCGGTGCATCCAAAGCTGATTGTCAGCGACCCAAACTTGCGGCGGATGTAGTCTTCAACTGTAATGTCTACGAGGTTATAAATGTTGTTGAGAAATTCCGGCATCTTTGTTTGTTGTTCCAGGAAATCTTTTACGCCTTTATCCCTGCCCGTTAGTGTTTTATACTCGGTGTACCGTCCCGGGTTGAGCAGCCCGCGACAGTCGAAGACGAAGCCACCGCCATGATCATCTGCTGCTGTTGGATAACCTGATTTCAGGAAGGAGAAACTGTTGATTTGGACAATCAGCGGCGTGGATGCATCTGCCTGTACCGGTTGAAATTTTTCTATTACTTTATCTTCAACAATAAGTTGAAGAACCCGTTCAAATTCAAAAAGAGCAATACCGATATTTTTATTTTCCAGGAACCATTTCAAATTTCTGAGCGCCAGGGGAATACTGGTCAGGAAGTGTGCTTTCCGCTCAAAGAGGCCACGGAAGCCGTATGCGCCCAAAACCTGCAGCAACCGAATCAATACATAACCGTGATACTGGCTGGTGAAGCGGCTCCGGTCAATCGGATTTTGTAAGATTTCGCCGGCAGCGTCAATGTAATATTCAAGCAGTTCCTGTTTCCATTCGTCCGGCAGGTTGGCCTTTGCCTGCCAGAGAAGGGAGGCCACGTCATATTGCAGGGCACCACGCATACCACCCTGGTAGTCTATGAAATGTACCTCGTCATTGCGCACCATAATGTTCCTGCTCTGGAAATCGCGAAACATAAAATACTTGTGTTGCACATGCGTAAGGTAAGTGCTCAGCGCTTCGAAGTCGTCAATCAATTTCTCTTTCTCGTAGGCAATTTTGAGCGGGTCAAGAAAGTAGTATTTAAAATAGAGTAAGTCAGTGAGGATGGCCTTTTTGCCAAACTCTCTTGAGGTAAGGCATTTACCGTAGTCAAAATTTTTGTGTCCTTTAATCTGCAGCCAGGCCAGGCTTTTCAGGCTTTTCTGAAAGAGTTGAAACACTTGCCCGCAATACCCTTCCCGCTCTAAAACATCGAGCAAAGACTCGGTGCCAAAGTCTTCCTGTATGTAAATATTCTGGTCATTATTTACGGCAAATATTTCAGGAAGCGGGGCATTGATCTTTTTAAGGTGCCGGGTAAAATGCAAAAAGGCCTGGTTTTCTTTCAGGTTGTCGCTGTACGTGGCGATATAATTTTTATCGGCCGTATGAATGCGAAAATACATTCTGTCTCCGCCGGACTTCGGCAATTTCTCTACCTCCAGGACATCTGTTGGGTTGATCGTTTGAAAAAAAATTTTTACCTGCTCTGCAATTGCTTCCATAAAATTTTTAAGGAGCGTAAAAGTATTGCTTTTTGTCTATTGAGGGCCTGGAGTAACAACGGTTTTAGCCCCATATTATTTGTGCAAGTTTTACCCCCTCACGATTTTCTTATTTGTGGAATTATCCAACAATGTCATCCAAATAGAAATCAAAAATCATGGAAGCGAAACTGGTTCTTTCATCTTCTTATTTAGACATTCTCTTCGAAAATCGTAACAAAGATTACGGTGCGTACGAATTGCGTAGTCATGATAGCCGGCGAACAGCTCTAGCGCTCATCGGCACAAGCGGATTTATTTTGATGATCGCACTTTTTCAGATCTTCTATTCTCCTTCTGTAACTTCGGTACAGCATTACGATCCGGCGGGCCACATCATATTGCCAGCCCCTCCGCCACCACTTTCCATCCCTACACCTCCGTCTCCCCCGCCCACAGCG
>JBBQSI010000383.1:0-3844 GCA_038213975.1 Chitinophagales bacterium | reverse complement strand
CAACTCGTGCGGATGATCCAATTGCTCGTCGAGCAATTTTATATTGGTAAGATCTTTTCTGAAAGCTGCAGCGCCCTGGCGCTGAAACATTGGCAGGCGCGCAAACATCCACTCTAGAGTTTCCTTATAATCCATTAATCGGAAAGACTGAATTTGTAGATGATTTTACCTATCTGTCTTGATGGCGCTTCACTGTCCGAATTAAATCGTGTAGCAAGCGCTGCGGTTTTTGCGGGATCGAGTAAACATTTTGAATTGTTGGTCGTTCCACGAACGCCGGCTGTGGCCTTGATTACATTACCATTACGATCTACTTCAATACTTACCACAACAATTCCCGCTTCATTACATTCCTGTACGCGCTTGGGTTTGCTGAGCGCTTTACGACCGCCCAACTGGTAATTTCCGTCACCGTCTAAACCTTTTCCCTGACCATAATAGCTGGATGCATCCACAGAACCATTGGGATCACCTTTATCGCCAGCTTTTCCGTCATTTCCTTCACCGCCTTTTGCAGATCCTTCGCTTTTGGGTCCGTTTAATATACTGCTCAACGCATCTGTTGTAGATTTGTCTGGCTTAGGATCTGGTTTTTTGACTTCTTCAACCGGCTTTTTGGGCTCTTCTTTGGGCTTTTCAACCACTGGTTTCTTTTCTTCCTTCTTAGGTTCTTCCTTAATTACCGGCGCTTCCTCTACTTCCTGGGTAACCACTTCTTCTTTGATTTCGGCAGTTTGCTGAGGTTTGGGCTCAGGTTCTGGTGCTGTATTTCGCGGAGCGGAAGCAATAGCTGCCTTTGGTTGAACTGCACCCTGGCCGGTATCACTGGTCCCAAAATTGATTGCAATTCCACTTTCTGGCGGCGGATCAAGATAGGACATGCCTACAAAAAACAACAGCAGGACGAACAACGCATAGATTATGCTTGTTATCGCAAAGGATTTACGTTTATGTATGGTATCTAGAAAGGTCAATGTTGTATGTTAAATATTATAGCGCTCGTTTTTTGTTCATTAAGTTTAAAAATGGCCTAAAACTGCCAATTTTCAATACTTTTGACCTGTTTTTTGTAAACAAAGCTTTGATTTCCGCTAGTTCGGCCTCACGGCCAAAACGATCTTGTACTTATTCCTGTTGGCAATATCCATAACACTTACCGCTTCTTCAATGGGCACTCCTTCTGCAGCGCGCAAAATGATCGTAGGGTCTTCTACACCCCTCAGTTCGCTATTGATAAAGCTTTCTAAATTGGCTTGCGGTATACGCTCCTTATTTACATAAAAGTCCAAATCTTTGGTTATACTCACTGAAAGATTCTGCTTGTTGCTGGTTTTCCCTTTTGCTTTCGGCAGAATTAAATCCAACGCGTTTGGCGTGATGGCCGGGGAGGTCAACATGAAAAAGATGAGCAGCAGGAACACAATATCGGTCATGGAGCTCATACTGAACTCGGGACTCACTTTATTTCTTCCGCGTAAATTCATATTAAGCAGGTTCGTTTAAAAGATCAAGAAATTCAACGGCAGTGGCTTCCATCTGGTGGATTACTTTATCGGTACGCACCACAAGGTGGTTATAGCCCATATATGCAATAATCCCTACAATAAGACCGGCAACCGTTGTGGTCATCGCGGTATAGATACCTTCGGCAAGGGTCCCCATTTCTGCTTGACCGCTGCTTGTAGCGAGTTGATGAAATGCGATAACCATCCCGATTACCGTTCCCAAAAACCCAATCATGGGCGCTGCACCGGCAATGGTTGCCAGTACGCTAACATTCTGTTCGAGACGATAAACTTCAAGCTTTCCGGAGTTTTCGATGGCTGTGTTGATGTCTTCCAATGGACTTCCAATACGCGAGATTCCTTTCGCAGTAAGACGTGATACGGGACTATTTTGCTGCGCACAAAGCATTTTTGCCGCCTCAATATTCCCATTGGAAACATTGTCCTTTATTTGATTCATGAAATTAGAATCCATTTTTGAAGCCGCTTTAATCGCAAAAAGTCGCTCAAAATAGATATAAATCGCCACAAAAAGGAGAATAAACAGTATCAAAATAATTATCTGCCCTGCGGTTCCACCGCTCATGAGCAAATCTATTATGGATAGGGTCTTTTCGACCGGTTCTTCATCAGCAGTTAGCGAATCCAGTGATTCTGCACCCTGTTGCACAAAAAGTGATAACATAGTTGAAATTGATTAGATAGGAGGTTAACGTTCTTATTTGGGAATAATTATTTTAAGAGTATTAATTTCTGATTAAAATATGCCGATTATAAGCATTTTGAGCTGTTTTCTATTTTTACAAGAAATACCATACGCCCAGCAATCCTACACCGCCCATCACAATTGTGTAAGGAAATGCCATTTTTGCCATTTTACCGTACGATAAATTGATCAACGGGGCCAATGAGGAGGTCAGTAAGAATAAAAATGCTGCCTGCCCATTTGGCGTTGCCACACTGGGTAGGTTAGTCCCCGTATTTATTGCGATTGCTAGGTGATTAAACTGCTCGCGGGTAATAGCACCTTTGTTAAAAGCGGCTTCCACTTCATTAATATAAACGGTCGCTACAAATACGTTATCACTGATCATAGATAGCACGCCATTAGCTATATAAAACATAGAAGGCTGTGAAGATGGCGGCATAGAAAGTACGTAATCAATAATAGGCGTAAACAAATGCTGATCGTGAATCATGGCAACGATCACAAAGAAAATAACCAAAAGTCCCGTAAACGGAAGTGCTTCTTCAAAGGCTGCGCCCAAATTATGTTCTTTGATGATCCCCATAAAAGCGGTCTGTATCACAATTAGAAAAAGACCGATAATACCTACCGGAGCTAAGTGTAGTGCAAGACTTGTAATAAGTAAAATTGCCGAAATACCCTGTACATAAAGTCCATATCGTTCCTTAGTAGTACGTTTTTCATCTTCTTTTTTGGTATAGCCTTCAATAATGCGACGTGCTACTTCTGGAAGTTTTTCTCCAAAACCGAATAGTTTGAATTTTTCTAGCACAAAGGTGGTTAACAGTCCCGCTATTAGAACAGGAATCGTAATGTGCCACATACGCATAAAAAACTCAATAAAATCCCAGCCCATTTTTTCACCTATAAGGAGATTTTGGGGCTCCCCTACCAGTGTACAGACACCACCAAGTGCGGTACCCACAACACCGTGCATAATAAGGCTGCGCAAAAAACTCCTGAATTTTTCAAGGGTTTCTCCGCTCAACTCGTCGCGATCTGGAATGGCATCACGGTCATAATCTGCATCTGCATCAGAATGTATTTTGTGATATACACCATAAAACCCTGCCGTCACACTTATAAGCACTGCCGTCACCGTCAAGGCATCCAAAAAAGCGGAAAGCAGGGCGGCCAGAAATACAAAAAGCATGGAAAGGAAAACCTTTGATTTTATTTTGGTGAAAACCTTGCTGAAAATAAACATCAACATAGGCTTCATAAAGTAAATACCGGCAACCATAAATACCAAAAGCAACACGACTTCAAGATTCTGATCTACCTCGTGATACGCCGCTTCTGGAGAAGTAAGACCCAGAATCAATGCTTCGAGCGCCAGGATTCCGCCAGATTGGAGGGGGTAACATTTTAAAGCCATTGCAAGGGTGAAAATAAATTCACCTATAAAACACCAGGCAGTAATAACTGGCCCCAAGGTATAAAGTGCGATTACATTAAAGATCAAAAATGCGATCATGGCAAGCTTAAACCAGCGCGGGCTATCACCCAAGAAATATTTAAACATAGTTGGTCATTTTAATTTATTGGTTGTTATACAAGTTGTTGCAAAGCGATCTCAAAAGCCGTTCGG
>JBBQSI010000382.1:0-3857 GCA_038213975.1 Chitinophagales bacterium | reverse complement strand
AGGTTCGTCGAGCACGCTTACCAGTGAAGCGCGATTTGCTTCAGCGGAAGGTCCAGCTTTTGAATTTAAAATTATTCAGCCGCGCAAGCGCGGTCTTGAATACAGCGTTTCTCATTTTGGCACCGATTTTTATATGGTGACCAATAAAGATGACGCGACCAATTTTAAGTTGATGAAAACCCCAGTAAGCGCAACGCGACAGGAAAACTGGACGGAAGTGATTCCGCATCGAGAAGATACTTTACTTGAGGATATTGAGATTTTCCAGGATTATCTGGTCGTAGATGAGCGCAGTGGTGGTTTGAACAAGATCAATGTCAAAAGTTGGGATGCGAGCACTGATTATTACATTCCCTTTGATAATGAAACCTACACCGTTTATACAAGCATAAATCCCGATTTTGATACGCATGAGCTCCGGTATTCCTATAATGCGATGAATACGCCGCCTTCTGTGGTTGAATTCAATATGGAAACCAAACAAAAAACGGTGCTCAAAGAGTCTGAAGTGCTGGGTGATTTTGACAAAAATAATTACAAAACCAAACGTGTCTGGGCGACGGCAGCAGATGGCGTAAAAATTCCCATTTCCATTGTTTACAGAAAAGGGATGGAGCGCGATGGTAAAAATCCCCTTCTGCAATATGCCTACGGAAGTTATGGTCATACCACAGATCCTTCCTTTTCTGTATCTCGCATAAGTTTGCTGGACCGTGGTTTTATTTTCGCGATAGCGCATATACGCGGTGGTGAATATATGGGACGCAACTGGTATGAAGATGGCAAACTGCTCAAAAAGAAAAACACCTTTACAGATTTCATTGCCTGCTCAAAGTATCTGATCGATCAGCGCTACACCAGTGCAGAACATCTGTATGCTTATGGTGGCTCTGCCGGCGGGCTGCTCATGGGTGCCGTAGCAAATATGGCGCCACAGCTATACCACGGTATTATTGCCGCGGTGCCCTTTGTAGATGTGATTACGACGATGCTTGATGATACGATCCCGCTTACCACTTCAGAATATGATGAATGGGGAAATCCTAATGAGAAACCATATTATGACTATATGTTATCCTATTCACCCTATGATCAGGTTGAACAACAATCATATCCTAAAATACTGGTAACCACGGGTTATCATGATTCTCAAGTGCAATATTGGGAACCGGCAAAATGGGTGGCAAAACTGCGTGATTTGAATACTAGCACCAATGAAATTTTATTTCATACTAATATGGATGCCGGTCACGGTGGTTCTTCAGGACGTTTTGAAGCGCTAAAGGAAACGGCCCGCGACTATGCTTTTTTGATCGATTTAGAAGGAAAAACAGAGTAATTCGAATATTTCCCGTAAATTTACAAGATTTTTGACTTTAGGAGACAAATCGATGAAATTCCTTATATGAAAGAACACTTGAATGTACATAATAACTTACTGGGTCTTATAGGGAATACGCCTTTGGTACGCCTTAATAGAATTACTGAAAGTCTTGCCGGTTCTTATTATGCTAAAGTTGAATCTTTTAACGCCGGTCAATCTTCAAAAGACCGCATCGCTCTGCACATTGTAGAAGATGCGGAACGTAGGGGAATATTGAACCCCGGTGATACCATTGTTGAAACAACCTCTGGAAACACGGGTTTCAGTCTTGCAATGGTGAGTATTATAAAGGGATATAAATGTATCCTTGCTGTAAGTTCTAAATCTTCAAAAGATAAAATTGACACATTGCGTATTATGGGAGCGCAGGTTTATGTATGTCCCGCGCACGTGCCGGCAGACGATCCGCGGTCGTATTATGAAGTGGCCAAGCGCCTGCATCGAGAAAATGAAGGTTCTGTATATATCAACCAATATTTTAATGTGCTGAACACAACAGCGCATTATATAAGTACGGGCCCCGAAATCTGGAATCAGACCGAAGGAAAAATCACTCATCTGGTGGCTTGCAGTGGTACGGGGGGAACAATTTCTGGAACTGCCAGATTCTTGAAGGAACAAAATCCCGACATTCGTATTTTGGGTATTGATGCTTTTGGCAGTGTTTTGAAAAAATATCACGAGACCGGTAAACTGGACACTAATGAAATTTACCCCTATCGTATAGAAGGTCTGGGGAAAAATCTAATTCCCACCGCAACCGACTTTGATATAATTGATCATTTTGAAAAAGTGACCGATGAAGACAGCGCGCACACCGCACGTGAACTGGCTAAGACCGAAGGTATTTTTGCAGGTTATACAAGTGGTGCAGCAATGCAAGGTGTAAAACAACTCGCGATACAAGGGGAATTTGAAGATAATAGTCACGTGGTGATTATTTTTCCTGATCACGGTAGCCGTTATATGAGCAAGGTTTATAGCGATGAATGGATGAGCGCTCAAGGCTTTCTGGATGAAAAGCAGGAAACTACAACCAGAAAAATCGAATATATAAAATAAAAAGTATTTAGTAATGTTGAAAAACAGGCTAAATGGATAATATAACTGTGCATTAAGTTTACTAATTTTGTGCAGATTGAAATTAAATGTATGAGAGATTTATTTGACAAGATTTATAAGGATAAAGGTCCTTTAGGGAAATGGGCAGCGCAAGCGGAAGGATATTTTGTTTTTCCAAAATTGGAAGGTCCAATATCCAACCGGATGAAATTCCGAGGGAAAGAAGTAATAACTTGGAGTATCAATGATTATTTAGGTCTTGCAAATCACCCAGAAGTCCGCAAAATTGACGCTGAAGGCGCAAAAGATTACGGTTCTGCGTATCCCATGGGTGCGCGAATGATGAGCGGTCATACAGAATTGCATGAGCAACTGGAGAAAGAACTTGCACAATTTGTAGATAAAGAAGCCGCTTATTTGTTGAATTTTGGGTATCAGGGTATGGTTTCTACCGTAGATGCGCTGGTTTCAAAAGATGACATCATCGTTTATGATATGGATGCGCATGCGTGTATTATTGACGGAGTTCGTCTGCATATGGGCAAGCGTTTCACCTATAAGCACAACGATATTGAAAGTATAGAAAAAAACCTACAGCGCGCCACAAAACTCGCCGAACAAACCGGTGGTGGAATCCTAGTGATTTCCGAAGGTGTTTTTGGTATGCGTGGTGAGCAAGGTAAACTCAAAGAAATTACAGACCTTAAAGAAAAGTATAACTTCCGTCTCTTTGTAGATGATGCGCACGGTTTTGGTACTTTGGGCGCTACTGGCGCGGGAGCTGGTGAAGAGCAGGGCGTTCAGCATAAAATAGATGTGTACTTTGCCACTTTTGCTAAATCTATGGCGAGTACAGGAGCTTTTATCGCAGCAGATCAGGAAATCATCGATTATCTAAAATATAACCTGCGTTCGCAAATGTTTGCTAAATCACTGCAGATGCAGCTTGTGGTGGGTGCTTTAAAACGTCTAGATATGTTGCGCACCATGCCAGAGCTTCGCGAAAAGTTATGGGAAAATGTAAACGCACTTCAAGGCGGACTCATAAAACGTGGCTTTGACATCGGAACCACGCAGAGTTGTGTAACCCCGGTTTATCTTAAGGGAAGTATTCCTGAAGCGATGGCATTGGTTAAGGATTTGCGTGAGAATCACGGCATATTCTGCTCTATTGTAGTGTATCCAGTAATACCTAAAGGATTGATACTTTTACGTATGATCCCAACGGCTACACATACCTTACAGGATGTTGAAGAAACTCTTGTGGCGTTCTCAACAATTAGAGAGCGACTTGAGAAAGGGGTTTACAAAAAGCTTTCCGCAGGCGTTACCGCCACAATGGAGGAAGCCGAGTAAATTCTGAAAGAAAACATAGAAAAAGCCCGATAAATCAGCCATTTATCGGGCTTTT
>JBBQSI010000381.1:0-3860 GCA_038213975.1 Chitinophagales bacterium | reverse complement strand
TGAGAGCCTTTACTGTATTTGATTCCAGAAGGTATGTAAACATATTTTACCACAAAATGCTAAGATATTAAGAGTTAGAAGCTAAGCATTAAAATGCACCAGCACTTTTTCCCAAACACATTTCGCGACTTTTTCTCCCAGCGTTTGGCCTTCACTGTTAGCCTTTGCAAAATGAATGCCTCCATACAGCCTGGATTTTCCGGCTTCTTCAGCGGCAGCCGTAAAAGTTTGCCACTCCAGCGTGACATCCTGGTGCGGTGAAGTTCCCTTTTCTATTTCCGAGCTTCCTTTTTTTACGATCGTACAGCCACCGAAATCATCACTGCCGGTAAAGTTCTTCAAAATGATGGTCGCCGCCCTGCTGAAAGTGCTATGGCCGGAGGTGTATTCCCCAAAAGGTGGCGTGGGCATATACGGCATCCAATTTTCGCCCTTAATAGTTTGTGTGCCCTTGTGTGGCCCGCCCCAGGCCTGCACTTCCTTGTTTTTATATAATTCCCTTAGAGCTGTGATCGGCCTAACGGCGTCATAATAATGTTTGCATTCCCAGCAAGCTATCGATGCGTCTAAAAAAGCATTTGAAAGTGCGAAAAACATTTTGATGCAATCTGAGTCATTATATTTTTTACAATCCGCAACAAAATGAGCGATCTCACACCAGTGGCCGGGAGGCGTGTATGAGCCTGCGCCATCACTCCAGTATTCCGCGATTGCTTTTTGTTTTTCGGTGAGCCCGGCGCTGATGGATAAAATTTCTTTTGCCTGCTCTTTAAATTCTGATAAATGTTTTTTGATTGGCGGCGGCGGCCTGAACTGCCAGTTATATGCAAGTGCAAATGGCCTGACCAGTCCCCAATGGGCCACCAGGAAATCCTGCACATGAAATTCTCCGGGTGCATCCTCTTTGCGCAAAGGTTGCCAGTGATCCAGGTCATTTAACTTGTCCCAGGGATTTACCGGCGTGAACCCGGTATAGTCAGACCAGCAAGGCATGTGTAAAGTGCCGTGTGGGTTGGCGCCGTCACCGGCACGGTATTCAATCGTCATTTTCGCCGAAAGATTTCCAATGCCTTGCGGGGTGGTGATGTCCAGCGAAGTATCCTCCGGATCGTAACCGAGGTCACACATCAGGTTGCGAAAAATATTTTTGTTTTGCGCGGGCAGCACGAGCCAAAACAATTCCATCAGCACGCGGTAGGCAGCATAGCAAAACGCCTTTTGCTGACTTTCCTTTGCGCAATGCGGTGCTTCTTTAATCTTTATATACATCGCGGTGGTAGTACTGATCGCATCCTCGTCGTACACGCTCCACGCATCAAACATAGCGGTGTGTACCATGGCTAAAGCTCGGGCTGCCAGGGGTGGAGATGTTTTGGAATATTTGATAGCATCCAGCAACAACTGGTTCCATTGGAGCGTGAGGGGGGTGGAATGGGTGGGAGGCATAACGAAATTATTTGTTTTGCTTTCTCTAAATCGTAAACACAGCTGGCGAACTACAATTGATAAATTTTTTATTCACTTCAGTCTTTTACGCCATATTATTAATTTAAAAAACAGGCTCAAGATCTTTGCTAAGCGTATAAATTGTTTCTTGGCGGCGGCCAGATTCATTCTCCTGCAGTTACCTTTCAACTGGAACGCTTGCGCTCAAGTCAGGTACAGGTAAGAGTTCACGAACAGCCTCCTGCCGAAAATAATCGTACAATTCAGGTGCGAGCATTCGCATTCTTCCCTGTTGATCCTCCAATCCGCTGTTAAAAACTGCGTAACCTTCAGCATAAAAATCCCTTACATTAGACATTGAATAACCTTCCCTTGCTGCCGGGGTACCAAATGCCAGTTCTCTCGGCCTCCCTCGCATTCTATTTCTATACGCCTGAAACATTTGATCTATGGACATTCTTCCCCCCGTGCCTCCTGACCTAATTATATGGCGGGTTCGCTGGTCTGAGCCAAGTTGTTGTTCTGTTGTTATGATGCGCTCTACACGTCTGGCACTTTCATCATCAATTCTGAATCTTCTTCGCATAATCCTTACATGATCCCAGGCATGTGCAAGTTCGTGCCGCAAAGCAGATACGCTTCCCGTTGATAGCCGGATCACCCTCAATTCGGCCACATACGCACTTAGTCCGCTTTCCGGCACCCGCACCTGTATGTCCCCCGGAAGCGGTGGCAGTGAACCGGGTGGCCAGAACCGAACACCTGCTTGGCTTAGTTGGCCAAGTTGACGAAGAGAAAAACTGCACATCGCTCGGAGAATAGCATTCCTCTGCGGGATTGCACCGGAAATACCCCTTACCATGTCTTGGTAAATCCGTAGCCTATGTTCCATTTCGGACTGAGAAAGTTCTCTGCCATAACAATCCGGGTGTTGAGGACTATCTTGCTCGGAAGTTACCGTTGGAGTTGAAGTAACCGGGGTTGTGGAATCATCCTGCCTTTGTATCTTTTTTGAACCACCCTGCTGCACCGTATGCGTCAACTCATGCGCCAGCAAATATTTGCCACTTGTACTATTCACATCATACTTTCCTTCATTAAAATAAATATCACTGCCATGCGTAAACGCCTGTGCGCCTAATTGTTTATTCATTTCTACCGTTGTATTATCCGTGTGTATTCTTACACGGCTAGAATCTGCCTCAAAAGCTGAACTCATGGAATTTTGTATTTCTGGTGACAAGAACTTGCCTCCCGAACCACTGATGTTTAATTGATTTTCTATTTCGGTTGTATAGTCTTGTGAAGTTTCGGACACTTCTGAAGTGGATTTGAATTGTACAGTAGGAGCAGGGGCAGATATTGAGTCTGTATTTTCCAACTCCTTTCGTTGAACAGTCGGCACATCTTTTTGGATTAGATCATCATTGGGAACGTAAGCATACCCACTTGAATTGGGATTTACATAATAATTATGATGCGTACCTGAGTTGTCTATATAGGTTCCTGTACTTTCTATAACCCAATAATACCTTGAAAGGCGTCGGTAGGTTTCCGCATTCGCTGCCTTAACTAATGCCATGTGGCCCCTGACCCTATAGGCAAAATCAGTAGTATAGCGTTTTACAAACGTGGGCCTGAATTCTTCAAAATCTATTTCCCTGGGATTGCCATGACTATTATATACAAATGCGTTCCTATCTACCCCAAACCATGCTGTATCGGAAATGGTAAAGGTTCCTTCTTCGGCATGTTCTGTACGCGATTCATTAAAACTGTCTTCCTGAGCCAGGTTTAGATGACTGATCAGTTCATTTAACGGTTGGTTAATCACCGGCTTCTGATATAGCAAATATTTATTTTCTGTAGCACTCCAGAGTTTTACACGCCAGGTTCCGTCAGGTTCTTTCAGGAACCAAATATTGCTACTGCCTCCTGTTCCTCTGTTATTGATTTCGGGATTTCCCATCGCGTCAATCCAGTCAGACATGGTCATAAAGCGTAAATAGAATTGTGCAATTACAGTTTGCAGATCCGTATCATAGACATTATCTACTACTACTTTTTTATATTCAGGGCGTTGTGATGCAGGCATTTCTTCATTGATAATCCGATAGGCCTGTTCATTGGATATATTCAGCGTAGTGGGGTTTCCCCAGAATGTTTCTCCTACCAATTTTATTTGAGGCCTTACGCCCATTTCTTCCCACCAGTACACTTCTCTCAACCCTTGTATTCTTTGCTCCCGGTCTCTTCTTTCGGATGCTTCTTCGGCTGCCTGATAACTATCATAAAACTCGAGTCCAATACGGAGTAATTCGATACCAGCCATTATACCTGCTCCTACACGGGAGCGCATGGGTACAGGCGCTGTTCTGGGCAATTGTCCTTCCTGGGCTCTTCTGGCAAGGTCA
>JBBQSI010000380.1:0-3864 GCA_038213975.1 Chitinophagales bacterium | reverse complement strand
CAGGCAAAGGTTATTCTCCTGGAAACAGAAAGAATGCATGCAATCATTTCTGAATTGAAGGGGTCGCTGCGGGGAGAAATAAAACTGGGCATTATCCCGACGGTGGCACCCTACCTGCTGCCGGTTTTCCTAAACCGGTTTCTGAAAAAATATCCCCATCTAAAAATTAAGATTCGGGAACTGAACACTCACCAGATTACAGAGCAGCTCAGGAATCGCCAGTTGGATGCCGGAATACTGGCGACCCCATTGAATATTGAAAGCCTGAAAGAGCAGCCACTTTATTACGAACAATTCGTGGTGTACGCTTCTCCCAACGAAAAACTTATGAAGAAGAAATTTTTGTTGCCTGGCGACATAGACACCAATCACCTTTGGTTGTTGGAAGAAGGACATTGCCTGCGTTCACAAGTACTCAATCTTTGTGAATTAAGAAAAAAAGAACTTGAAACCAGCAACCTCGAATATGAAGCTGGTAGTATTGAGACACTCAAGAAAATGGTGGACCTAAATAATGGGATTACCATCCTCCCCGAGTTGGCTTTAAAAGAATTGTCGAAACCGGAATTGAAAAATATCCGGCACTTCAAGCCGCAGGTGCCGGCCCGGGAAATAAGCATTGTCACTTACCGTCATTTTGTAAAGCAGCGCATCCTGGATGTACTGAAAGATGAAATCTGTAAAGCCGTACCACCGGAAATGCTCTCGCAAAAACGAAAAAAAGTTACCGCTGTGGATACACTCTAAGATATGCAGGCCTACATTAGTTTAAAAGAGACAAGACTTTGAAAGAAAGATTTTATTCATTGGATGTCTTCCGGGGTGCCACTGTTTGCCTGATGATTCTTGTGAACAATCCAGGCAATTGGGAACGCATTTATACTCCGCTGGAACATGCCACCTGGCATGGTGTTACACCGACAGACCTTGTCTTCCCTTTCTTTCTTTTCGCTGTCGGCAATGCTCTGGGCTTCGTGATGCCAAGGCTACAGGAGGCGGGAGCAAACATCTTTTGGCGAAAAGTGTTGAAGCGCACTTTTCTTATTTTCCTGATCGGACTTTTATTAAACTGGATGCCATTTATAAAGTGGCAGCATGATAATTTAGTATTTAAGCCGTGGAGCTACATCAATGATGACGGTGAAGCAGCAGGCGTGCGTATACTCGGCGTGTTGCAAAGAATTGCCCTCGCTTATTTTTTTGGTGCGGTGATCATCTATTATTTTAAAGCGCGTGGTGCCCTCGTTACCGCATTCATACTTCTTCTCCTTTACTGGTTGTTATGCCTTGCAGCCAATCCAGCCGATCCTTTCAGTTTTACCGGGTGGTTTGGAACAGGTATCGACAGGGCGATACTGGGTGAAGCACATATGTACCATGGCGAAAGCCTGAATGGGCACCCGGTTGCCTTTGATCCGGAAGGACTGATGAGCCTGCCTGGACCAGTAGCGCAGGTGATACTTGGTTACATCTGCGGGCGTTACATCATTTTAAAAGGGAAAACTGCTGAAATGTTGAATGGCTTGTTTGTATCCGGGATGGTTCTTCTTTTTACCGGTTACATGTGGGACATGCTTTTTCCTCTGAATAAAAAGATATGGACCAGTTCTTATGTCGTTTTTACCACGGGAATGGCGATGGTTATTTTGGGAATCTTTATGTACCTGATTGAGATCAAAGGCTCACGCGGGTGGCTAAGTCGTTTCTTCGATGTGTTTGGGAAAAATCCCCTTTTCATTTTTATGCTAAGCGGCATACTTCCGAGACTATTAGGACTTATTCGCATACCGGTTGGCGGGGTTGATGGAACATATGAATCTCCATTTGCCTGGTTTTATGAGCACATTTGCAGGCCGCTTTTTTCTACCAACCTGAATGCAGGTTCTTTGTTCTATGCCTTGTGCATCATCACTTTCTATTGGGCCATTGCCTGGTGGCTTGACAAGCAAAAGATTTATGTAAAAGTGTAATTCTAGGTAAGCAAGTGAATTTTGTAACTCGTTTTAAAAATGGCAGATTCCGATGGCTCCAGCGTTTTCAATCCTATCCCATTATTGAAGCCGTCCGGCGCACTGCTCAAATTTTCAATGGCAATACTACGCCGGTGCGGCGGCGTATATACCTGCAGGTAAGGATAAGACTTATCTGGAAAAAATTGCACTTCAATTTTCCTTTTCGGATTTCTAAGTACACATAGAGGCTGGCAGGCTCCCTGGTTCAGCTTAAAACAATTATCTAATTCAGTGGACGCTATTTCCTTCAAAGAATCAAATGATTCATACGAGGACAAACTTCCCGTAGGCAAAAGATCTTCATTGAAATCTACAATTGCCTCTGCCTGGAATTCCAGTTGCAAATCATCTATTTTATCGCCAAGTGTAAAGTAGGGATGCCATCCATCCTGTATCGGTATCAACCCTTCATCCCGATTGATGATCTCCGTAGTAACGGTAAGTAATTGTTCTGCCGCAAGTGTCCAGGTGACGAAGCAATCATAGTTGAACGGAAAACCCTTGTCATCTTTTCGGTAATGGTAAACGAGTTTTACAGAAGCACCTTCTTCCCCTGAAGATTCTTCCAGAATGGAAAATTTTTTATCAAACAATGTTCCGTGTATGGCATGATCTCCCAGGTAGAAAGACTCAAATTGGTAGTCTTTTTCTGCAAAATGATAAGTGCCTTTGTTTAACCTGCAAACAAACGGCGAAAGTTTACTACCAATAAAGCCCTGTGTTACTTTCTCAGAAAATTCCTCATAAGAATTATAATTCTCCACGACGTTGAGGTGGGCCGGATCGCTACCAGCAAAAAACGAATGGAGCATCGCGCCACATTGCGGAAGTATTATAGCCTCTGTACCATCTTTAAACTTAAGCCCTATTTTTTCAAAGCCATCTTCGGAGATATGTTGTATAGAAAACATAATGACTGAAGGTAAAAAAATTAGTTTGACTCGAGAATGTCCAGCACAATTTCCTCTTCCTTCGTAAGACCTTCCAGCCTGCTGGCATTTACTTTATCAACCGACTGAACATATTTTTCGAGCTTACCATTTTCGAAAAGCGTGAGAATAGTAGGATGAACATAATATTTCTTACAAACCGCCCTGGTATTTCCGAGGCGCACTGATACCTCATCCAGGGCCTGGACAATGCGTCGCTTAGTCTCAGTTTTGGTATCGCAGCGTCCGGCACTTTTCAGCTTCAGGAAAGCCTGCACTGTCCCTGACCAGGTACGGAAATCTTTTGCCGTAAACTCGGCTTCGCTTACTTCGCGTATGTAATCGTTCACCATGCCTGAGTCAATGCTATGCCGCTTACTATCTTCATCATAATATTGGAATAATTCTTTACCTGGTACGTCCCTGCATTTTTTGATAACTGCAGCCAACTTTTTATCCTTCAGTGAAAGTTTGTGTGAGACACCTTTTTTTCCCACAAAATCAAAGGTCACTGAATTACCGTTGAACTCTACATGCTTATCCTTTAATGTGGTTACCCCAAAAGAGCCATATTCTTTTTCATAAAAAGAATTACCCACGCGGATATTTGTACTTTCCATAAGGCTTACGACAGCAGCTAATACTTTTTTTAACGGAAGTCCATCGCGCTTCAGATCTTTAGAAAGTTGCACACGGATCTTAGGCAATGTTTTCCCAAAATCTATCAGCTTGTAATATTTTGTGTGGTTGCGCAAAGAATTCCAGTGCGCATGATACCGGTATTGTTTACGATTCTTTGCATCGTATCCTGTAGCCTGCAAGTGACCATTCGGCTTGCTGCAAATCCAGACTTTTGTCCACGCTGGTGGCAGCACCAGGTCCTTGAAACGTAGCAGTTCTTCATCGTCTGTTATTTTTTTTCC
>JBBQSI010000379.1:0-3872 GCA_038213975.1 Chitinophagales bacterium | reverse complement strand
ATTTGGTACGCTATGGTTTTGAATATGCCAACCAGGTACTAAACTTGAATCAGAAGCGGGTTAATTTCAATCAAAGCAAAATGTTGTTACCCTTCCCGGAAATTGAGATCATTAATAATCCATTGCTCACTCAAAACCCCGGTTATTAATCTTTAAAAAAATCTGTATGAAAAAATATATCAGTATTTGTTATTTTCTTTGCGCTGTGGCGGCCCTGGTAGTGTCTTGTAAAAAAGATGATCCTGCCGGCATGGATGAGATGAAAGACAAAGCGAAAGTGGTTTTTATCAACGCCACGCCGAATGCAGCTAACACATCCGCAGAGGCTATCAGGGAAATAGCAGTGTACCCTTTTTACAATGGTGTGCAGTTTAATAATTTTCCTATCAAGTTTCCATTTAGTAATGGCTATAAGGCATTTGATCCCGGCACATTGAACATAAGGCTCGATACTGCGCAATCACAGGCCAATAACCCTCCTGGCCCTGCGGCTAAAGTATTGGAGTTTCCCATCCAGGTGCAGGCAGACAGTTATTATTCTTTGTTTTCTGTAGGTACCACAGAAGCGGTAGATACATTTTTGGTAAA
This sequence comes from Chitinophagales bacterium, assembly GCA_038213975.1. Lineage (GTDB taxonomy): Bacteria > Bacteroidota > Bacteroidia > Chitinophagales > Chitinophagaceae > Ginsengibacter. The sequence continues at coordinate 3,284 of JBBQSI010000379.1, read as the reverse complement.
GGACGATGTTTCTTTTCCTACTGCCGGGAAAGCAAAAATTATGTTTCTAAACTTAAGTACCGATGCAGGTGCTATTGATATTGTTGACAACATTACAGGAACAGTTGTAGTGGGGAACTTATCCTATAAAGAAAGACGAGGTTATATAGAAGTGGAGCCCGGCGCTTTAAAGTATAGAATCAATGCTGCGGGTACATCTACCGTACTTAGGGCTTCCCGTGATCTGGTTATTGATGCCAATAGCGTATATACCGTTTGGGCCAGGGGATTGAGGGTTATTCCGGTTCCGGGTTCCACTCTGGGCAATCATTCTTTACAGCTCACTTACCATGCCAATAGGTGGACGTACTAATAAAATGGTATTTTTAAGTATTTCATATTGCAGGATAAAGCTATCCTTAAACGGCCTTCCATTCCTGGCAGGCCTCTTTTCTTTTTTAAAACTTAGGGAAGTATGCTGAACCACAAGCTTGCCTGATGGTTAAATTATGGTAATGTTTATTAATAATTTTTATATGAAACGATTTAATTGCTTTTTACTTTGTCTTTTTTTGTCTCTTTCTTGTTTTTGCCAGGAAAACAACAGCTACAAAATTTCACTAAAGAAAGATGGATCAGTTATCATCAGCAGAAGAAGCGACCAAAATAAAAGCATTCGCATCATACCTAAGTTTCTTCTCTTAAAACGCTCGGATGATCCTGCGCCATTCTACAGGAATGCTGACAAAAAAGATGGAACCAACTACAGCCTGGCTTATTGGAAAACAATTAAGCGGGATACCATAACGCCTAACTATTTTGAAACTGCCCTGCCGGTTTATATCACGGCTTTATCCGCTTCACTTAAAGGAAATAAAATAGAATGGGTTTTTAAAGATAACAGCGGTTTTAGCGCTCATATGGTATTGCCTACAGGAGATGATGACCCAGTCATCTCCTATACTTATGTGCCAAAGGAAAAAGGATTTCATTCTATTGGATTTGTTGGCATGCCTGAAGTTCCCGTAGAAGAGATTAGTGCTCTTTGGCAGCCCTGGATCTGGCAGGAGAAACGATTTCCGCCCGCTGCATACCTTTCTCCTAATGATATGTCTCCTTTGCCAGCAACATTGGTTGAAAAAGGTGGAGTAACGTATGGACTTGTAGCCGACCCGAAAGAAATTCCTTACCGTTTTCCCTCTTTACAACAAAAAAATCTAAAGTCCGGGGTGGCTGTTCGAAGCGAAAAGGGTTTGACTCGTCCAACTATATTTGCGCCTGTTTTGGGAATGAAAAGTTCTTTTGCAGAGGATAATCCATCGATGTCTTTTTCATTCCGTTTGATGTTATTTGATGGAGCATTGCCCCAGGCACACCGGTATATAGCCGAGCGGATATATGGGTTTAAGGATTACAGGAAAAACGTTTTTACCAACCTGAACCAGACGATTGAGAATATTACAGATTACGGGATGAATGACGGGTTGAGTGGATGGAATGCAGAACTCCGCGGTTATGATTATACTGCAGATGTAGCAAGAACAGTGAAGATCGTGTCAGCCCTGCATCCCCTCAGTGTGGCACTTATAACAGATAATGAAAGCATCTATCGTTTGAGAGGACTGCCTATGACTGAATTTAATTTATCCAGGGAAAGATTTTTGTTTACAATACATAAGGATGTAAACGGACAGCAAGCCTCAAGTAAAATGTCAGGCCCTGGAGTAGAGGTTGCAGAATTAGGGGCCTTGCAGTCGTTCTACCGATATAAGCCATCTATATTTTCTGCGTTTGCAGATAGCACACAGCATTTGACACGCAGATTAAACCTCTTGAAGATGAGCCCTGGAGATAGCTGGCCAAATTTATTAGGTTTATTTAAGATGACAGGGGATTCGCAATACTTAAGGGAATGTATAATAAAAGCAGACCAATATGTATCCCACAGAATTGATACGCCACAAAGAGATTTCAGCGACAACGATCCGGTACTGGAAACTCATTTTTGGACGGACTATGCGCCTTTGTGGATAGAACTGTTGGATCTATATGAAACAACAAAAAATAAAAGGTACCTAAACGCTTCTGTGGAAGGTGCAAAACGATATACGCAGTACATCTGGTTTCAACCAAAAATACCCCTGGACAGTATAGCCGTAAAAGCAGGACCTGGCTACGAAATGAGTTCTGTACCTGCCTGGTGGGTTTCTGAAATTGGACTCACGCCCGAAGCAGCGAATACTTTCCATGCCAATCATGCCATATTTATCGCTCCGTTTGCTGCTCATTTTTTGCGGCTGGCCTATTATGCAAATGATCCATATTTCAGGGCTATCGGCAGATCAGCTATTATTGGACGATACTCTAATTTCCCAAATTATGCAATGTTCAATACTTACCGGATCGATCATTCCAGGCCTGACTTTCCTATAAATGCGGCTTTGCCACATTTCTTCTATTACAATCATATCTGGCCTCTTGCTGCCTCTTTATATGATTACCTTATATCGGATGTGTTTGTACAATCAAATGCCCAGATAACGTTTCCAAATGAGTTTGTTCCCGGATATGCTTATATGAAATCTAAAGTGTATGGTCATAAACCGGGAAGATTCTATACAGATGATGCTGTTTATTTATGGATGCCAAAACAACTGTTGCATATAAATTCTACACAGGTTAACTACATTACAGGTTACGGCAATAATAATTTTTACGGTGCCTTATTAAATCAGTCGGATGATACCATTCACGTGGAAGTGGATATTAACCCTACACTTGTTTTATCAGTGAATAAGAACTATCCCGTACGCCTTTGGATGCAGAATCAACTTCAGCCCGCCACTAATTTGACCAACGGAAAATTAGCGCTTACCATTTATCCTAAGGGCATCACCGCTTTTTCAGTTGCAGGACTGACTGTCCCTCCAGTATTTCAAAAAAAATATTTTGCAGGTGATCAGAATACAAAGGCCGACTTTAAGATTATTCCAACCGAGGTTGGAAACATAACGAGCACTACGCTGTCATTTGGAAAAAATTTAAACTCCGTTTACACGTGGTTGGAAGCTTCTATTGATCAAATAAAAGGCGCCACTTATTATTATCGGTATGCTGATAGCGACAAATGGGAGTCAATTACGGACAAGAGCTTTCCATTTGAATTTTCTATACCCCTTGATCGGGGCACCAATAATTTGGAGTTTAAACTTGAAATAGAAAAAAATGAAGGAAGTGAAATAATAAAAACGGGTACATATATTCTTAGCAAGGCAACAAAGAACTAACCGATGCAAAATCGAGAA
>JBBQSI010000378.1:0-3884 GCA_038213975.1 Chitinophagales bacterium | reverse complement strand
AAGAGAACTTTTAAAAAACGTTTAGAGATTTTTCAATAACGAAATAGTTTCAGTGGGGTCTTCGGAACTGAACACCGCACTACCTGTCACAAGAACATCTGCGCCGGCTTCAAGAATCTGCTTACCATTTTTCAAAGACACACCACCATCTATTTCTATTTTTGCCTGTGAGTTTGCTCCGTCGATTAGTGACTTTAGATCCCGGATCTTTTGGAAAGAGTAGGGGATAAAAGTTTGGCCACCATATCCAGGATTTACGGTCATCAGATTCACCAGGTCAACATCTGCAATTACATCCTTCAACATCATAACGGGCGTATGAGGATTGATGGCGACGCCTGCCTTCATACCCAAACTTTTTATTTGTTGGATATTCCGGTGGAGGTTGGGACAGGCCTCCAGGTGCACCGTTAATCCATCGGCACCTGCATCTCGAAATTCTTCCGCGTATTTCCCTGGCTCCACAATCATAAGGTGTACGTCGAAAAATTTTTTTCCTGCCGACCGTAACTGCTTTATGATGTGCATGCCGAAACTGATATTTGGCACAAATCGCCCGTCCATCACGTCAAGGTGAAACCAGTCGGCTTCGCTTTCATTAATGATTTTGCAGGCCTCATTGAGGTGGAGAAAGTCAGCAGTAAGAATGGAAGGTGCTATGATCGCCATGAATCTATTTTATTTGAAGGCGTGAAAATACACAAGGATCATTTGGTTATTTCACTTTGCATTCGCTGCAGTGCTTCTTTTGCTTCAATATAATTTTTGTCATACAGCAAGGCATGCTGGTAACTCTCCATTGCCTTCCCGGGCATGCCGAGTTTTTCGTAGCTCCTTCCCAGCCAATAGTGACCTTCATCAAAATTATTTTGAACGGTTACGGCCCTGTTCAATACCGTTACCGCGGCATTGTATTTTCCGAGCTCATAGAGGGCTATGGCTTTTTCCCTATAGGCATACATATATGTGAAATCCAGGCTTAGCGTACTGTCAAAAAACATTATTGCTTGGTTTTTTTCGCCGCGGTAAGTATGATACAATCCCCTGATAAAATAGGCATCATCAGCATACTTGGCGTTATTGTCTCCCACCAAAGAATCGGCAATTACCAGCGCTTTGGGGTTCCTCGTTTCTGCGTACACAGTTCCCAGTGCTACAAGATATTCCGGCAGCGGATATATGTTTACGGCATGCTCCAGTGCACGCGACGCTTTAGCAGTATCACTGTTTTCAAAATGGAGGATGGCTTTCATATTCCACAGGTAAGCATTCCCGCTGTCTCTCTCAATCTGCTCGTCTGTTAATTGAATTGCTTTATCAAAGTCTGCAGAATCTCGGTAGAGTTCGATGAGTTTTTGCACCAACATCAGTGAGTCAGGATATTCTGAAATTAGCGCTTTAAGAGTACCCTCTGTTTCTTTCACCTGCACCTCGGCTGGAGCAGACTGCTCATTATTTTTACATGCCACACCAGCCAAACAAATAAGCAGGAGAAAAAGAACATGGAGATTCTTCATTTGACAAATGTACTACTCCGCTTGGGTTAAGTGGTTTGATAAAGAAGACAAGAGAGATTGAGGTAAATTGCGGAAAAAAATGAAGGGCTTTCTATCAACCATATTTTTCCTAGTACTTGTACACTTTTCAAATGCATTTCCCGCAACGCCACCTGCAAGAGATACCATTCAATATCCCGAGGAGGTTCATTTTAAAAACGTGGTGCAGCTAACGAATGGCGGAGATAACGCCGAAGCATATTTTAGCCCTGACGGTAGCAAGATCGTCTACCAGCGAACTGACAAGGAAGCAGGTATTTTGTGCGACCAGATCTGGATGGGAAACTTTCCGGTTGGCGCTACTGCATCTTTTGTTCCGCGACTGGTGAGCACCGGTACCGGGAGAACAACATGCGCCTATTTTTTCCCTGACGGCCAACATTTCATCTATGCGTCCACGCACCTTGCTTCCCCTGACTGTCCTCCGGTTCCTGACAGGCAACAGCTCAAGCGCTACATCTGGCCGATATATGCCGGCTATGACATCTTTAAGGCAGATTCAGCCGGCAATATCAACAGTCAGTTGACGAAGACAGACGGCTATGATGCGGAAGCAACTATTTCCCCCATTGGCGACAAGATCATATTTACGTCTATGCGTGATGGTGATCTCGACCTTTACACAATGAATATTGATGGCAGCAATGTAAAGCGGATAACGAATACGCCTGGCTACGATGGCGGTGCCTGGTTTAGCCCGGATGGCAGTAAGATAGTGTGGAGAGCAAGCCGCCCCAGGACCGCAGCAGAGGTAGATGATTATAAATCCCTCTTATCCCAGGGACTGGTAGCGCCGACGGAGATGGAAGTGTTTGTTGCAAATGCAGATGGCAGCAACGCCCGCCAGATCACTTCACTCGGCAAGGCCAACTGGGCCCCCAATTTCACACCGGATGGCGATCACATCATTTTTTGCAGTAACCATGAATACGCTAGAGGATTTCCGTTCAATATGTATCTCGTAGACCTGGAGGGAAACGGCCTGCAAAAGATCAGCCGGGACGGAGGATTCGATGCGTTTCCCATGTTCTCTGCCGGGGGCGACAAAATTATTTTTAGCAGTAACAGGAACAACGGCGGCGGCCATGCGACAAATATCTTTGTTGCGGATTGGCTACCCCTGAAGTAACAGACCTGAGGCGGGAAATAATCACAGACTTTTTTTCGGAAAAATACGTTAGGTAATAAACTAAGCCGATGAAAATTCTGCTAACCAGCGTATCGATTGCTCTTCTCGCTTTCTCATTTTCCGGATGCACAAAAAAGGCTGATCAAAAAAGCCAGGAAAATGATCCTGATGTCATTGCGCCCATAAATACTGAAAACAATAAATCAACGGGTTATTCTGCTTACGATCTCCTGAATTCTTCGCCATATACTTCTTTGAAAATTGAGATACAATATATGCCGGGCTATCAGCCCGATGGAACGTCAGTTAATAACATGTTGGCTTTTCTGAACACGACCCTGAATAAGACCGGCGGCATTACACTTACACAAAAAGAAATCCCGTCGGGCATTCTTAAAGATTATTCGCTGAAAGAAATTGGCACCATCGAACAGCAAAACAGGACTGCTTACAATGCCGGCAACCAGATGGCTATTTATATGCTCGTTGTTGATGGCAATTACGCAGAAAATGGTGTACTCGGTGTCGCTTACCGCAATACATCATTTGCCTTGTTTGGAAAAAAGCTGCATGATAATTCCGGCGGCATCGGCCAGGCGAGCAGAACCAAAGTTGTAACTACGGTGCTGAAGCACGAATTTGGCCACCTGCTGGGCCTTGTAGATATGGGCTCCCCTATGACAACAAATCACGTACATCCAAACTACAGTGCTCACTGTAACAATGAAGATTGCCTGATGTATTACGCAACCGAAACTGCCGATCTTTTTGGTATTCTGCTAACCGGGAATATTCCTTCCCTCGATAATAACTGTATGGCAGACCTGAAGGCGAATGGCGCCAAGTAGTTATATCTGCACATCCATCATTTACCGGTGTTTCTAGTCTTTATGCGCTCCTAAACTTCTGGGAAAAAATCTGAAGATCAGCTTACCATTTTTATTGGAACAATAGTTCATACTCCTAGATTTTCTGTGAGGTCAACTTATAAATCTTGTTATAACTATCTATTTTTCTTTCCACGGCCAGAGCTAAAATTTCCATTCTTCATAATTCTCTCTATTTATTTTCCCCGCAGCAGGAGTGCCCATAAAGCTAAGGACAAGCCGGCCATGCCGGAAAACCAGGACCTGACAAACTCAAATAATGAAATAGGTGTAACTTGCCGCTTCCCTAAAATTTCTTCACCGGGATCAATA
>JBBQSI010000377.1:0-3892 GCA_038213975.1 Chitinophagales bacterium | reverse complement strand
AAGAATATTTGTATCACCCCGCAAATTATTTTTATCCTGATGGAACAAAAGATTTTGAAATGTTGAAACACTTTTCACGATAGTAAGCGTCCCGCTGGTCCGTCCGAAAGGACTCCTTTGGAGGAGACCAGGCGGGGGCGTTACAGGTATCGTAATTTACAAGATGGAAAAGTGGAACATCTACACTGAGGGCGGAAAATTTCAATACATTTGAACTATTACAGCTTCAATTCAAAGGGTTAAAAATCATTACTTAATTTCTTTTAAATTTTCCATTATGAATACAATTAAGCTTATCAACCCGTTCAAATTATTTTTTATAACGGTTGTTTGAGCAGCAGTACTCTTCACTTCCTGCGACAACAGTGATACGCAGGCATTTGAAACAGCGCAGCTTTCAGGCTCAAACGAGGCACCTCCTGTTACTACAACAGGATCAGGAACTGTAGACGGTAATTATGATACAAAAACTAAAGTGATCACGCTGAATTTAAAATGGAGCCTTGGCAATCCCGGGGATACTACCACCATGGGACATATTCACAAAGGTGCGGCGGGAGTTAGCGGCCCTGTAGTTATTCCTTTTGAGGCCCTCCCTTCAGGCGCTACTGATCAGCAATTTAGTTTCACTTCTCAACCGTTAACTGCAGAGCAGGAGGCCGAATTAAAAGCAGGCGATTATTATGTAAATATTCATAGCAATGCCAACCCTGGCGGCGAATTGCGTGGCCAACTAATTTTAAAATAGAGATGCAGGTTTACGCGGGCAAGTAAATGGGGTAGGCTAACCTGGCTACCATTTTCAGCCTCTGTTGGTGTTCGCTCCTTCATTCGAGAGCCCGGCCCATCCACCGTGAGAGCCCGGTCTGGTTTGACCAACGGCGAAATCATTATAATGAATCCAACCTATCTTGCAAAAGGTATCTTCCAATTTATTAGGCCGTTGGTCGTGAGAACAGACGGCATCTGAAATATCTTGCGGAGCACCCAACGGCGGCAAAGCAGCTCCGATCTTTTTTGTCTGCTGGCTTATTTTGCAGCCCGGTATTTTTTTTTGAGGAGTTTAATATAACGGATAGAAGCCTTTGACAGCATCGGCGGTTTTCCAATATCTCTTTCTGCAGCCTTGTTGTACAAAATCATAAAATAGAAAGGATTTTGAATATTTTTCAGCAGCTTTTTCTTAAATCCATTTCTCACGATAATTTCAGCCATGTAGTATCCCGGGCAATGGCCGCTTGTCCAACGAAGTAAATCACGATATTCCTTTTCAGTTTTGAAAACCTTGCCATTAGACTGCGCCATTTCAATGATGCTGGTATCAATCTGCTTTAGAACACTGTCTGCCTGAAAAAGCAAAAACTCTTTAAACTTACTACCCATGGGCAATTCATTGTCATGTTCAATAGCGTAGTTTTTGTCGATCATGTCTGCACTACCTTCATTTAATATACTGTTTAGCACATACATGATTCCTTGTTCGTTTTCAGGAATATTTTTAAATTCAATTCCTTTTCGTAAAACATGGTGCATTTCATGGCCTCCTAAAATGCCCATTTTTAATTTATCCTGGTTGTAGCTACTCCAAAGCGTCGCAATGACGATACCGCCACCTGCAATGGCATCATTTTCTATACCCAAAAAATAAATGTTGACCGAAGTATCCTTTTTCTGAAGATGTTTGGGCAGCCAGTTAAATACATTTTTGTAGATTGAATCTACATAGGACGGCTGCAAGATTTGCTCTTCATACTTTTTTAATTCTTTCTCATATTCCTTATATACATGCACCTTGTAGGTAAGCCAGTAAGACGATGTGTCTTTTTTGATTTCAATTAATCGCGATTGCAAAAGGCTGTCGTACCTCGGCATGTAAACAAACTGAATTGTTTTTCTTAAACGTTCGAGATAAGCTTTATCAAATCCCTGGTTTTCCACATAGGTCTGGTTTGCTTCAATTTGTAAAAAACTGTCCCAATCTTCCATAGACAAGGAATCTCCAGTTTTCAAGAGATCCACTAATTTCCAATAAGCATCTAAAGGCGATGTGTCAATTTTTTGAGCCAATACAGGCAAAGAGAAGTTTGCCAAAATGGTAAAGGCCGTCACAAACATCAAAAGTCGATTCATGTTGTAGGGTAGGCTTTTTCATGTACCTTTTTCATCTTCGCATGAGGGTGATAACATTGCGAATAATAGTATGGGTGGCAAATTTATTACTTAATGCTCAAACCAACTTTCGACAAATCTTTTTCGTGTGCCACCAACTGAGGTTTTGCTCCTGCTTTAAAAAAAGATAGCGGCCTGGAGATGCGATTTTACGTTCCTTAAATAGGTGCGTTTATCAAACCGATTTGGTGTGGGCGCTTGAGTTCAACACCCTGAATTATTGAATCCATCTTTTATTACTTTGTAAGGATTGATGTTAATGGTGAAAAAGAGAACATGTAGAAGACCTGTCCCCGATCACCTCACTGCCTGGTAAACGCCCTTCCTGCCTTTCCTGGAAAAGACAACCTGCCACAATAAATTTCTCTTCGCACGAAAACTTCCGGCGCACAAAAGCAGGTAATAATTCCACATGCGATAAAATCGCTCGTCATATTTATCTTTTAGCTCGTCGTAATGGTCAGTAAAATTTTGGTACCAGGCCATTAATGTTTTATCATAGTCAGTTCCGAAATTCTGCCAGTCTTCCATAACAAAAACTCCTTCGAAGGCTTTGGCCACCTGCCGAATGGAGGGCACCAGGTAATTTGGGAAAATATATTTTGCCAGCCAGGGGTCGGGATGCGTACGCGTGACAGCATTGCCGATTGTATGCATCAAAAACAATCCGTCATCCGGAAGGCACCTGCTGGCCACTTCCATAAAAGTTCGATGATTTTTTTGACCAATATGTTCGAGGCAACCAATCGCCGCCACGCGATCAAACTTCCCGGTCAGGTCCCGGTAGTCCATCAGTTTTATTTCAACCGGCAGGCCCGCACAAAGCTGGTTACCCAGGGCTACCTGCTCTTTTGATACGGTGATGCCCGTCACTTTTACTTTATATTTTTCTGCTGCAAACTTTGCGAAGCTGCCCCAACCACAGCCGATATCCGCCACGTGCATTCCTTCTTCCAGGCCGAGCTTTTTGCAAACGAGGTCTAATTTGTTTTCCTGGGCCTCATCCAGGTTGGAAGCATTTTTCCAGTAGGCGCAAGTGTACACCAATCTTTTATCGAGCATTTTACTGAACAGGTCATTGCCAATATCATAATGCTTTTGTGCATTTTTATATGAATGGGACTGCGTTTGCCTGTTGATCACTTTTGTGATCAGGCCTTCTGCAATGACGGAAGGATTTTTTTTAATCACCTTTTCCAGGTTTGCATTTAGCACACGGCAAAAGAGTTCGTCCACTTGTTCGCAATCCCACATTTTATCCATGTAAGTTTCTCCGAGGCCTATACTGCCTCCGGCTAATGCCCGGTTATAAAATTGCTCATTATGAACTTGTATATCCCATGGATTGCTGCCGTTGACGGTAATTCCTGCAGAGGACAAAAGATTCAGGATCGTTTTTTTATTATTGATCATCTTCATATAAACAATAGTAAGATTTTGGCAGCACTTTATTTTTATTTTTTGATAATTATGAAATTAAAATGGCGTACACGCATAAGAGTATGGCACATAAATTAATTGTACTATTGTAGCATACATGAATATATTACCAACTTACGAAACGATTATCGTTGGAGGCGGTCCTTCAGGCAGTACATGCGCCCGTGAACTTGTAAAAGCCGGCATGCAGACGCTTTTACTGGACAGGGCCAGCTTCCCACGGGTAAAACTTTGCGGCGGGTGGATATCAAAACCGGTTTGGGAAATACTGGATCTGCAGCCG
>JBBQSI010000376.1:0-3897 GCA_038213975.1 Chitinophagales bacterium | reverse complement strand
ATCGTTTTTGCTAACGTTTATAAAAGCTACAGCGTAATGAAGGCTAAGAAATTAACTGAAAGCCTTGCTGAACAAGGCTTTCAGTTGCTCCCCCTGTTGGACTTGAACCAACGACCCTCTGATTAACAGTCAGATGCTCTAACCAACTGAGCTAAGGAGGAATGTTTCAGCTTTTTTACGTTGTCAGAACCAACGGCCCTCTGATTAATCCCGCATCTGCGGGACTCAAACCAATCCCGAATACTCGGGACTTAGGAGGAATCTCCGTTTTTTCAAACGGGTGGCAAAAATAACGGTTTTTGCCATCCGGTAAAAATAGTTTTCCCTTCTTTCAACGGCGAATTCATTCTTTCGGCAGACCAATAAAGATGCCTTCTGCATCTACTCTTACCGGAAATCTTTTTAGAAAATAGCCTTCGTTATAGGTATCCCGTCCGGTGATAACATTGAAAGCGTAGCCATGTAACGGGCAATGAATATTTCCTGCCTGGTCTGCCCGGCCATCCGCTAAGTCTGCACCAGCGTGCGGGCAACGGGTTGTACATGCATACAGGCTGTCCTTTACTTTCACTACGCACAGATCCTTTCCGGCAATATTTACTTTGGTCATGTTGCTTTCAAACATGCCAGGGTGATTTTTCGAATCAGCTACTTTATGCCATTCAAAATCTTCGGGCTGTTCCACGATCAGTAAAAATATTCAGCTTTGTAAGGATACCTCTTCTGGTACATGGTGCGAACTGTGTTTAACATGACCTGCCTGAGTTCATCCAGGTTTGTTTTTTCTATTGCGGAGATAAAAACGCATTTCCCCTTAGTCCTCACTTTCCAGCTATTCATGAATTCATTCAGCAACTCTTCTTTTACAGCAGGCTCCAGCCATTCATCAAATTCGTTTTGTATGTACTGGTCCAGTTTATTAAAAACTACGATCACAGGTTTTTCATCGCTATTAAGTTCCTGCAACGTGTGGTTGACCACATCCATCTGTTGTTCAAATTGCGGATGACTCACATCCACTACATGCAGCAGTATGTCTGCTTCGCGAACTTCGTCCAAAGTGCTTTTAAAACTTTCTACCAGGTGATGCGGCAGCTTCCTGATGAAACCCACGGTGTCGCTCAGCAGGAATGGCGTTTGACCAATCACTACTTTTCGTGTAGTCGTGTCCAGCGTTGCAAAGAGTTTATTTTCTGCAAATACCTCACTCTTGCTCAATAAAGTCATAATCGTCGACTTGCCAACGTTAGTGTATCCAACTAATGCAAGGCGAATGAACTCACCGCGGTCTTTGCGCTGGGTAAATGACTGCTTGTCTATCTCCTTCAACCGATTGCGCAACAGGCTAATCTTATCTTTCACTATACGCCGGTCAGTCTCGATCTCCGTTTCACCTGGTCCGCGGGTACCAATGCCACCACCTTGTCTTTCCAGGTGTTTCCACATGCCTTTGAGGCGGGGCAACAGGTATTGATATTGTGCAAGCTCCACCTGCACTTTTGCCTGGGCAGTTTTAGCCCGGGCGGCAAATATGTCAAGGATCAGGTCTGTCCTGTCAATAGTGATCACCTGCAATTCCTTTTCAATACTTTTAATCTGGGAGCCGGTTAGTTCATCATCGAAGATCACCAGCTCAATCTTGTGTGATTCCACGTAAAGCCTGATCTCTTCCAGCTTCCCTTTGCCGACAAAGGTTTTACTGTCAGGATTAGCTAGTTTTTGTACGAATATTTTAAGCGTATTGGCTCCGGCAGTTTCTGCCAGGAAGCGTAGTTCTTCCAGGTACTCGTTTGCCGTAGCTTCTGATTGATCTTTGGCAATCACGCTTACAAGCACGGCATTTATTTCCTCTCCCTGGAAGGTTTTCTTTTCAATCAAATTTGCTGACTTTTTGCAAAAATACCGATCCCTTTCTTTACAGGCCGCTGAGCGCAATACCTACCTGGTATAATTTCATGGCTTGGCCGGCGCCATCTTTTAAAACATTGTTGAGCTGGTAAGCGCCAAAGACGGAAACAATACCGTACCCAACGCGTGCCGTTCCCATAAAACGGGTGCCGTTTATCAGTCGCCTGGAGCTCTCCTTTTGCAGGTAGTTGTTGACGGTATTATTGTTTTTATCCTGGAGGGTCTTGCCTTTTGTATGTGCATTGATGATCGTCCCAAACTTGGCGCCGAGGGCCATTTTGAAACTTTTGTTTGGATCTGCTGGTTTATTGGTAAAGCGGAATTCCAGCGGCACTTCTGCAAATCCTGTTGAGAGTTTGTATTTTTTGAAATGGTTGGTAGAGTCTAATGAATTAAAAGGGAGGATGTCGCCACCAGCTTTCAAATCAACTTCCATCTTTTTAAAAAAGATGTTGCTTGTGCCAATACCCAGGCCGAGTGCAATACTAAACTTCGGTGATGAGCGAAAAGGCTTATCAAGCATGAAGTAGGCATTAAAGCCGCGTGATAATCCCTGTTGATGATTGCTGATTTCCTCGGGCATATTGGTCCAGTGGTCAGAAGAAAATTGTACCATAAAGTGGTCACCTGACCTGCTGGGAAGTGGCACTGACCGCACAGGCGCGACAACTGTTTCTGCAGGCGTTACTATGAGTGAGTCCTGGGCGTTAGTTAATTGGAATATCAATAAGCAGCAAACAACAGCGGCAAATTTCTTCATACAGTTGTGTTAAGGGGGCAAATGTATTTTCTACCCCGGTTAATGAAAGGTTAAACAATGCTTGCATTGAAACGGGTGCGAAATTAAACCGGATTTATTTAAGAGGGAGTTCGAAAAGGCATTCACGGCTGGCCATCTTGAAAAACTTCGAAAAGATTTTAGATTCAATCATAGCCATGTGCCTGGAACGTGGCTTGCGGCGTATTGACAGCGACGACAATGATCTATCTCTCCAATACTTTTTCACCATTGAGGTGATATATTTTCTTAAGCGTAGTGTCAGAAAGCGCTAACCCATACAATGGCCAGTGGTACCCAAACCTGTCAGCCTCATAAAAATGTTCGTCTGCTGATTCGAGTATGCGGAAGGTGGTGCGGTACATATCTATGTCAATGCCCATGTCGGTGCCGTAGACAATGCGGTCGCCATATTTTTCAAAAAATGAATGTACATACCGGGGTATGGGCGCTATCTCAGCATAGCGGGCGGCGACGTCGGCATAGAGATTTTGATACATATCAAAAAGTTTCCCCAGTATTTGAAGGTTGGCGCAACAATTTGCCAGGTGGCAGGCGATGAAAGTTGTCTTCGGATTATTTCGTACTGCATTTTCTAAAGTGCCAACGAGTTGATCATGGGAAAGCAGGCCTTCTTTATTTTGGTCAACATGCCATTTAGCGGCATTTAATAAACCATCGTTTGTTGCGTCTGCCGGTGCGTACATCCAGGCATCTTCGGCAACATGGATGCTAATGGGCATGTGCAGTTCACCACACTTTTTCAGCAGCGGCTGTATTCGCGGGTCATCAATGTGAATACCAACCCCGGGTGTAGGCCGTGAGTATAACTCGCCTAAACCTTTATCGCCTAATTCACCGACACCTGTTGCCCCTTGCCGGTGACAACGCTCCAACTCAGCCACGGCCCTTTTCTCCCAGCCCGGCTCATTAAAGCCAGTGTAGTCGAATCCGCACCAAACTTCAAACCGGTCTTTGTAAGGCGCATATCTTGCTATTATGGAGTCAAATAATTTACCGGTTGAATAAGAAAGAATGATTGATTTCGCAATGCCTGTGCTATCCATTATTTGAATCCAGTTTTTTACATCGGCATCTGTTTTTGCATAATCATGCGCATGAAAATCGATGACCGGAAATTTTGCTTTGGAAATATTTGATCGCGGTACATTTTAGATGTAAACCGGTCGAATGTTTTTTAATAAAATGCT
>JBBQSI010000375.1:0-3901 GCA_038213975.1 Chitinophagales bacterium | reverse complement strand
TATATATTCTTTGAAAGCGTAGTCAAATCTTTTAGGACCGAGAATATTGTTCCTTAACAATTCCAGGGCAAAGCCCGGTTTCCTGTAAAGTGCCAGGCCGATGTTACCTTCCTGCAATTGATCAGGCGTACTCATAATGGTCTCGCTTCTATCGTTGAACAGGTACCGGTAAAGATTGGGAAGGTTGGCCGGCTTGTCCTTGTATTCACCTTGATTGAAGTCATCGTCTGCAAGCGAATTGATAAAAGTGTTGAAACCTTCATCCATCCAGCCATACTTTCGTTCATTAGTTCCTACGATCATTGGAAACCAGGTGTGTCCGAATTCATGATCGGTGACGCCGAACAAACCTCTTGTTGTTGCTCTTGATCCGCAAAAAACAATAGAAGGGTATTCCATTCCACCTACATTAGACGCAACATTGGTGGCTGTACTATATGGGTATTCAAACCATCTTTTTGAATAATTTTCGAGGCTGCCTTTTATGTATTCTGTTGAGCGTGCCCAGGCGCTATCGCCGTTTGACTCTGCCGGGTATGCACTGATAGCAAAACATTTTTTTCCTGATGGCAGGTTTACTTTGGCTCCGTCAAGAATAAAAGCCTTTGAAGATGCCCAGGCTACATCCCGCGCATTGTCCAATTTGAAGTGCCAAGTGAGGGGGCCTCCCTTTGGGCGTGATGCAGGATCAGTGACCTCTGCTGCCGAACGAATCAAGACGGTTTTTTCGCTCTTCTGTGCTTCCTCATATTTCTTTGCCTGTGGTGCGGTGAATACGTCTTTTGGATTTTGCAGTTCACCGGAGCCGACAACAATATGATTTGAGGGAGCTGTGATATAATAATCATAATCACCATAGTCAAGATAAAACTCACCTGCACCGAGATAAGGGAGGGTGTTCCATCCTTCAATGTCGTCATACACACAAAGGCGGGGATACCATTGAGCGATGGCATAGATTTTCCCGCTTTTGGTATTTAATATACCCGTCCGGTCAGAACCGTACTCCGGGATGAGATAGTTATATTTTATTTCCAGTTGAACGCTGCCGCCATTTGCAGCCAGAGGTTCCGGCAAACGAACCTGCATGCGGGTATCGCTGATCACCGTGTCAATTGCACCAGCCACAGCTTTGCCTTTTTGCATCAGCTTTATAGATTCGATCATGTTGCCCCCATTGAAGGCTGAGTTTACATCTCCATAGCGGCTGCGACGTAAAGCTGGTGTTTTAGCCTGTCCGCGGGAATCGAGGGAGTAGAGATTTTCATCCAGGTAAAGCCAGAGATACGGAAGCGCATGTGGGCTGTTATTGGTATAGGTGATCACTACGGTACCAATTACCTGGTCTTTGATGTCATCCAGGGTTGCTTTGATCTGGTAGCTTGCTTTATTCGTCCAATATTTCGGCCCGGGGGTGCCGTCGGCCGAACGATATTCATTTACTGAGGGAGGATAAAAATTGGGTGTAAACAAGTCATGTGCATCATATTTCGAACCGTCCTGTGCAAATGCACCAGTTGAAGCCAACATTATTGAAACCCAAAAGCATTTTCTCAAAAACATAAGGTGATTTTTTCATTTAAAATAAAGGAAAGATTGGGTAAGGTGTTTTGAATATTATATGAAAGGTCTGCCGCATTTAACTACGGAAATTATGCCAGAGTGTAGGGATTGGGTAAACTAAAAGCGGATTAATATTCTTTGTGATATTTTACGCCCACAGAACCTTCCATTCCTTCTATCGGGGGGTGCAATTTTTTCAGCGAAACATTTACTGATTTTATCAGGGGGTATTTTTCCGCAATTTCATTCGAAATATTCATAACAACTGTCTCAAGCAATTTTTCAGGCCGGGACATATTTGTTTTAATAATATCGTACAGTGATGTATAATCTATGGTGTCTTCAATAGATGTGATAACGGCGCCGGCTTCATAGAATTCAACCGAGGCATCTATCATGAAGTCGTTACCCAGTTTTTTTTCAAAGGCATGTACTCCGTGGTAAGCATGAAACTTAAGCTGGTAAAGGTTGACTGTGATCATTATTCTGAAACCAAAGATTTTTGATGTTCTTCTACGATTGCAGAATCATATTTATCCGAAGGTACCGGGTGCTCCAGGGTACTCAGGTAACGCTCTGCATCCAGGGCGGCCATGCACCCTGAGCCTGCAGCTGTTACAGCCTGGCGATAAATCTTATCCTGCAAATCCCCGGCTGCAAACACACCTTGTATATTTGTCTTGGTAGAACCTGGTATTGTCTTTACATAACCCTGTTCATCCATATCGACCCACCCTTTCAGGAAATCTGAATTTGGCGTATGGCCTATCGCTACAAAGTAAGCGCTCACTGGTATTACCTGCTTTTCATTTGTCTTGTTGTTCCTTATCCTTACTGAATCTACCTTCTGATCTCCAAGAATTTCTTCAACCTCAGTATTCCAATACACCTGTATATTTTCGGCTGAGAGCACACGCTGTTGCATGATCTTGCTGGCACGCATTTCATCGCGACGCACAAACATGTGCACTTTACTACAGATCTTGCTCAGGTAAAGCGACTCCTCTGCCGCAGTATCTCCGGCCCCAACGATGCACACTTCTTTATCCTTAAAGAAGAAGCCATCGCAAACTGCGCAAGCACTCACGCCATGCCCGTTGAGTCTTTCTTCGCTCTCAAGCCCCAGCCATTTAGCCGTTGCACCCGTAGAGAGGATGATCGTTTCTGCTTCTATCCATTTTTCCTCGTCGATCTCCACCTTTAACGGGCAGGCAGAAAAGTCAACCCTGGTGGCAATACCATAGCGTATATCTGTACCCATCCGACGCGCCTGCTTCTCAAAATCTTCCATCATGTCGGGGCCCTGCACACCATCCGGGTAGCCGGGATAATTCTCCACTTCTGTGGTAATGGTCAACTGGCCGCCAGGCTGAATGCCCTGGTAAAGAACAGGCTTAAGGTTTGCACGTGCTGCATACACCGCCGCGGTGTATCCTGCGGGGCCCGATCCTATGATCAGGCACTGGACTAATTCGTTGTTCGTTTCTTTATTCATATTGCCTGCAAATTTACTGCATTTGAAGGTCGTGTGCAGCAGTGCTATTGAGGAATAATCAATGTACGATAACTTGACCCATAGCCGGTGAAGGCGCCCAGGGCGTCATTGGAAATGTTTCCCAAAACGGTATTCGGTGAAGCAAATGGATTTCCAATGCTCTGGTAAGCAAATTCCATAGTAAGCCAAAAATTGTAGGAAGCGCGGTCAATGTTGCTTAGCTTGAGTGTCACGGTGTCTCCCCTGTGAAAAAAGTTTTCATCAAATGGCACCGGATCATTCCTGTTAACACCAGGATCCACCCGCAAATCATAAGTAGTGCCGTCGACGAGTTGGTCGTCAAAAACTGATTGCCCGCCTGGAAAAAAAGGATCAGTGTTGGTTTGGGTAAAATAACGGATGTAATTCCCGAGGCCGGGAGGATCACTGGCACGCACAAAAACGGTAACCTGTGTGGTATCGTCTGAAAATGGGGCAGGCTTCCACCAGAGTGAATCAATTGTTTTTGCCAGGTCCGGGATGGTTGTGTTCGCCGTGTACATGTCGCCGTTAGTTTCGACACTAAGCCAGTAAGTAGTATTAAGTTTTCCTTTAAAAAAATCACCTGCTGCCGTATCGGATGAATAATAGTTAACCATCAGACCACCCGGCACGCCCACGGAATATTCTTTCAAAAGGTGTGTTGTCGTTCCATCCTGGACAGTCACTCTTGCATCACGAATAAAAGTTTTTGCCAGCTCTGCAAGATTGATGTTGGAATAGTAGTTGAAACTCCTGCTTAGCACTACAGTCGGATATTGATCGTTTTCGATTGAAGCATCTACCACCACCACATCACCTACA
>JBBQSI010000374.1:0-3912 GCA_038213975.1 Chitinophagales bacterium | reverse complement strand
TTTTACCTTTCCAAAAAAATTTAACATCAGGTCCAACTGGTGTGGCCCGAGGTCGTGAAAAAGTCCACCACCGGAAATGGATTGATCTACGCGCCAGGCAACCCCAGGTTCGGTTAGCCTTTCAGGTGATAGCGCAGCCTTATAATATCGCATATTCACACACCTGATTTCACCTATACTATTAGTATCCAATAATGACTTCACTTTCTTAAAAAGGGGCTGTTCCCTGCGGTAATGTGCAATCGATAATTTCTGCTGATGCCTTTTGGCAGTTTCCACAATCCTTGCTGCACTTTCAGCATTCAAAGACATTGGTTTCTCCAGGTACACCGGCATCCCTTTTTCCAGGGCTGCAATAGCATATCGTTCGTGGGTGGACGGTGGTGTTGCAATGTAAACAGCGTTAATTTCCGGATCAGCGAGTAATTCGTCCGCATCAGAATACCATTTGGGGATTGCATGGCGGGCTGCATAATCAGCAGCTTTGCCGGCATTCCTGCGCATCACTGCAACTAAAGTGGATTGCGGCACCTTTTTAAAAGCCGGACCGCTTTTCTTTTCAGTAACATTTCCACAGCCAATTATTCCCCAGCGTATTATTTCCTTCATTTCGTTTCGAATTTTTCTCAGTCTAATTCCTTTTTTTAAAAGCTATAAATTCTGACTGGAACCACTTAAATTTACAGTTCCGTAGCCACTTTCTGCAAGCAGCTATTTAGATTTCATCCAAGATTTCGCCCGACAAAACCCTCTTTAACTCCTGGTTTCATTAACTCCGAAAAGCTGGAAAGCAATGATAAGTTATTTTAAAAAGTGGGCCGTTTCTCTTGTAATACTTTGCTATTGCCAGCAAATCTTTAGTCAAAACTCGATTCTTATAAATTTTGGAACTGATAATTGTTTAGCTGGGACACCACCATCTTTCTCTCTTATAAAAGATCCCTTAGGCAACAGTCCATCGGTTATAACAACCTGCGACCTGGCACTGCAACTGCCGGACATCTTTAGCGTTTTCGTAGCGTATAATCCGAAGAACAATCAAATTTATATTGCCGATAACAGCTCGGGACTGGAAACGAAAATCTGGGCGATGGACATGGGTCTTCCACGATCAATTACCTGCCCGGGCACTATACCGGTCGCCCCAAACTATTCTTACCCTTACATTTCCAATAATTTTGAGTTTGATAACAACGGCGACCTCTGGTCCTTTTCAAATTACGATCCGGCATCGGGCATGTGCAACATGGATAAGTTTGATGTAACTACCGGAAATATCATTAACACCCGCACATTACAGTTCCCCGTCGGAAACTACCCAACAGCTATCACCAGCGGCGATCTCACTATTCTTCCCAACGGGAGAATGTTTGCTACTCTCGGAAGCTCTCCTTCACAACTTTATGAGATCTTCAATTACAGCAGTACGTCGCAAAATGCTACTGCTGCATTTCTTGATACAATCCCTTTGGATTGCTATGGTATAGCATACCTGAACGGCGTATTGGAAATTGCCGGAACAGACTTTGGAGGCAACTGCTACTTTTTTAAATATGATATTGCTTCAAAGAAGCTTGCAGGCCCTTTCGGCTTCCAGGGAGGACAACTGCCGATAGATAATACCAGCATAACTGCCTCAACTGGTGTCACCAAGCAATTGGTAAAGTCTGTGAGGGTAACGGCCAATACCGCCGATATTACTTATGAAATATTTGTCAAAAATCTTGGCAACGTTGCTTTGAATAATATCAATGTCACTGAAGACCTTGGCGCTGTTTTCGGTGCGGCAAATATTTCAAATGTATCAGCAAGTTTTTTGCCGGGCGCTAATTCGGCGAACCTTCAACTCAATAATAGTTTCGATGGGAAGACCAACACGCTGCTGCTGGCACCAAATCAAACCCTACCAAATCAAACTTCGATTAATGATGACTATTATTTCAAAATTCGTTTATCCCTACGCGTTAATAATCTTGTGCCAGTACGGGTTTATTGGAATTCGGCAATCGCCTCCGGAAACATCGGCGGAACTGGCAGCACAGCACTTATTTCGGTAAAAGATTCTTCTAACAACGGCCCACAAGAAGTTGTAGATCCTAACAATAACGGGTACGCGGGCGACGCCGGCGAGAATGTGCCAACGCCTTTTATCTTAGCCATTCTTCCGGTGAAATTTATTTCAGTTCAGGCATCACCGATCGCTGATGGTAGCGTGTTGGTTCAATGGACAGTTGCAACACCTGTTGATGACGCCCGAATATTTGAAATAGAATTCTCACGTGATGGTATCGCCTGGGAAAAAGCGGGGGAAGTGTTGGTGAAGGACAAATTGATCGGTTCATACCAGTTCACGCATGAGGATATTTACGGCACGCCCCTATTTTACCGGATTAAGGAAACAGATATAGACGGCGAATACATTTACAGCAATATTGTTTCAGTTCGTGGTGAAGGACCAATTGGTATTCCAAAGGTGTATCCTGTTCCAGCTATTGACCTGTTTACTGTTATAATTCCACAGGAATATTTTGGCGGTCAGGTTATGCTATACAACGGCCTGGGACAAATTTTGGAGAAGCGGACAATCGTAACTGGTAAATTCGTGATGACCACCGCAAACCTTCCTGCTGGCACTTATCTTCTAAACTTACAAAAGGGTAGTAAAAACTTTAAGACGAGGATATTGGTTAGGAAAAAATAGATGGAATAGCACGCGAAAGAACTTCGGTAACTTTAATTCATATTGCAGAAGATGTCATCAAAAGGAAAATCACATATTGCCAGGCTCCTGGTTTTCGTGATGCTTATGCTGACCTTTACTGCTTGTGAAAAAGATTATAGCTACGAAGGCGGAGGCATGTCTCCCCTCCCGCCGCCTCCCGTCCAGCCTGATTCCGCATCGCTCCCTGCACCCGTATTTTTGCCGCCCTGTAATGCATGCGAAATAGATCCAACAACCGACAGTACCTGGTGGAATCTCGTTTTTGATGGTAAAACTATGTGCGGCGGCGTTACCCGGGCAATTGTTACGGCAGACAAGACCGGTTTCACTTTTTTTGGTCCTTCCAAGTGTTCGCCAGATACTGGCCTGGTAATGTCGGTTGCGCTAAATAATGATACCCTCAACAGGTCAAAGTCTAACATCGTCAGCAGGAATGTTGCACTTGAGTATTACGATAATACCACCCAAACGAATTTTTTTGAATCTATGCGGCAGTCCATCACCTTTACAATTGCGTCTTACGATCATTCTACAAAGTATGCCAGGGGAACTTTTCAGGGTGAGGTAAAACTTAAAGACAGTACAGTATCGGCGATCTTAAACGGTAACTTCTATTTTAAGATTGATAGATAATTTTATTCTTTTTTATTTATTTGGAAAATTTTCAGCAAGAGGAAGCTTCAACTTTTGGTGAAGGAATTCGGTTATTTCCCTCTCAACGCCGGGGGCATCTTTCGATTTATAAGAGGATCCTAATACATGATCGCCTGTGTTTGGCATGGCTTTTTTAAACTTCGCAGAAGAATCAGTGCCAAGCTCTTCAAACATTTCCAACATCGATTCCACCTTCACTACAGGGTCCTGGTGCATTTCATCTTTGTAATAATATAACAATAAAACGGGTTGCCTGATCTTCTCAAAATTTTCTTTAGTCATTGTTGATTCCAGGTATTCTTGTAATGCTACTGTTCCCTCCAGGCGATATCGGTGGTACCAATATTGTTTGTACTTGGCCGATGAATCTTTTGCAGTGCTGTAAGAAGAACCTACCACCCTGTGCGCAATCGGTAAACCCCAATGATTATTTAACAACCATGCATTTGGATCATTGATCTCTATATTAGGAGAGAGCAGAATGAGGGCGTAGATGTCATCCGGGAACTGGGCAGCAAGCTGAAGTGCATTAGATC
>JBBQSI010000373.1:0-3929 GCA_038213975.1 Chitinophagales bacterium | reverse complement strand
AATCACTTTTATGATGATGCGGTTTGCGATTTTTTCCTTTTCCGAAAAAAAAAGCAATAGCAAAAAGAGAAATGAGGGTGGTTGCGACGAGGATAACCAGCAAAAAAGTAGGTGATGTAATTGGACGAACTGCAATCACCGGATCGTGTGGGCGCCTGGTTCCCGAAGGGTCAGTCGACTGTTTCCAATGAATTGAATAACGCCATCTTCGAAAGGGCGCATCGTCCCTGACCGTCAGACTCAAGCTGCCCGAAAGATCTTCAGGAATAGGGGTTGTAAAAATATTGCTGGCAGGATTTTTCTTCGCCTGGATGCAAAAGGATGCTATGTTTGACCCTGACGGATCCCATGTTATATGTTCACCGCGACGCACTCTAAGCGTTCCTCCCGCCGGGAGTGTTATCCTATTTGTGTGGGGGTTACCGTGGGTCATCTGGATACGATGCGGATTTGGCATGTCTGAAAGTTTCGGGGGTTAAAGAATTATTTGTCAGCGGCTCTTGTAATTTAGATCATTTAAAATCATTTATCCTCTTCCAGTTTGCCTGGGTACATTCCAAATTGTCGCTTTGCTGAACTGCACGTGGGCGGTGGAGACACTGCCCACGGCGGGCTGGCCTGGTTGGTGTGCCACCAACCGGCGACAATTGTAAGAGTCTCGATTGCTGCTGGTGCTTCCATATCATTATTCTTTCTTGCGTTTACGAAGAATCTTTTTCTGGTATAATTTCATGCCCACCATCAGGGTGATAAGAGCAACCAGGGTCAACATAAATGTAGTAGTCGGACGAACGGCTATCACAGGATCACATTCATGTGGGGTGGAAGATCCATTCGCGAACCAGACTATGGTATATCTCCAATCAACCCACTTGAAAATCCCCGCTTTTAATTCAAGGGACTTGCCATGCTTTTTGCCCGGCCGCTCGGTGAAAGGATCGCCAGGAGTTTTGCCAACAACCTGAAAAGAGTCAATAAGCGCATCTGTAATTACCCATTCAATTTTTCGATTGAATACACTACCAAGGTCGGTCACTATATCGCAACTGATGGTAAGTCTGTTCCCCGAAGCATCGAGCGCTAAATCAATTTTTTCCTTGGCGGAAACAACCGTGGCGCAGAAGGTAAGTACCAGAGCGGGTAAAATAATCCGGGCAATAAGATTCATGCGAAAAGATTTGCAAAATAAAAAATGGAAAACTTTGTTTGCCAGGCGTTTCTCAGGCGGTTTGCAAAAATTAAAACTTATGACGTCCAAAAATTCGAGAGGGTGGGAATTCAATGATCAAAAGAAATCATTAATCTAAAATTATTCTTTTCGGCAACATATTCAAAAATAATTTTATCGCTCACGCTAAATAATTACGTTGTATTTGCCCAACAAGCAAATGACAAACAGGAGCGACAAGCAAAACTAAACCGGGATACATTGCTTGCGTATTTCTGAATACCCGGGAATCCTGCTGGTTAAAAATAGAATCGCTAAAACATTTTTTTCTGTATATTTTCATCTTTACTTTTCACCCATACCAACCGAAGATTGTTTTGCAACCGGCACTTCATCACCTTATCAAATAATGTTTCTCTTTTCCTCAAAGTGGCATTGAGAATTTTTAAAAACCATCAGCCGAATTACATTTCATGCATACGATCAAAATCAATTTTAAGGGAGGGATTATACCACCTGCCGATCTCTACAACATCTTACTGGCGGCATCTAAATCGGGCCTGCACTTTGTAAGGTTTGGTTTGAGGCAGCAACTGCTGCTCGATGCAGCCTTTGCCCAGCTTGAGTTCCTGCAAGCAGAGTTTAATATGCTGGGGATCAATTACGAGATCGACGACAATGAATTTCCAAATATTATCAGCTCCTTTCCTGCAGAGGAAGTGTTTATCCAGGATACCTGGCTGGATGAAAATATCTATCACCAAATTTTTAAATCGATCAATTACCAGCCACGCCTCAAGCTCAATATTAGCGACACCAACCAGAGTTTTACACCACTCCTGACCGGCAATATTAATTGGGTAGCCTCCCCGGCAGAAGTTCACTTCTGGCACTTGTTTATCCGTTTCCCAAAGACAAATATCATTTATGAGTGGAAGGACATCGTTCACACAAATGACATACGAGCTTTGTCTTTAGCCATAGAAGAAATTATCCTGAATGACAAACAACGATTTTATGATAATGACGAAGCAAGTGGTGAAGATCTGTATGCTAAAACAGCTTCGATAATTTTTGAAACCCGGCCTGCTGGTGGCCCTCTTACCCTGCCTGCTTTTAACCTCCCTTATTATGAAGGGCTCAACCGCTACAGGGACAAATATTGGTTGGGGATTTACCGGCGCGATGAATTGTTCAGCATACTTTTTTTAAAGGACATTTGCCAGCTTTGCCTGGAAACAAAAAGTGGCCAATTGTGTTCAACACCCTGGAAAACGATCATCATAAAAGGCATTCATCCACGCAACAGGAACGACTGGAGTTACCTGCTTGACAAGTACCAGATCAACATACGGCATGCTGCCAATGAACTGAACTTCCAGGTGGAAGATAACAGCCTGGAGGCTTTAAAATTGAAACAAATACTGGTGAAGCATCTTAACGATGATGATACCAGGACGTTTGGCGTTTGTATCGGCATTAAGACCAGGAACAAAAGCGAAGTCTTCAGTAATATTCTTGTGCGTCGCAGATCGCTATTCACGATTGGAAAGTGGAGTTTCTTTAATACCTATGATATATTGTGTGCAAAAGACTACAATCCCAATGAACGGACAGATTTCATTTTCAGCAGCGGCAATCCAAAAATTGTATTAGCTGAACAGGTACGGCGTGCGGTGCTTTCGTATTATAAATTCCATAGCCCTGATCTTTATTATGAGGAGCTGCACGAATACGAGGATCTGAACGTGGAAGAGTAGAATATGACTATTACACCTGCGGAGACTTACATGTTGTTTATACCTGGCGTGTCAGGGCGCGCTATTTGAATGCGAATAAAATTATTACATCGCATCTAGCTATTAGGGTAAATACAAAATATAAGCGACTGATTAAAAATGCAAAGACAAAATTCTTACAGTGTAAAAATTAGATAATAATGACCTTCTATCAACACAAAACCGCAACAAAAAGAAAAAAGAATTTTCCCCGGTTTTAGGTAGTGCATATATTTTCTTCCGTCACGGTATCAGTTTACCTGTTCAAATATTTCGCCTTGATCCTAATGTCACTATTTTCAAAAGGCCCGGTTTGATGTTCATAAAATTTCAACACAAGCTGGCGGGAATTATTTACCATTCTGCTGGCCTCTCTGAAATCCTGGTTGACCTTGGAAAGTGTTTCAAAAAAGATTTCAGCGATAGCCGCTTCATCCAGACCCCTTGCATTCACATCAGGGTTACTTTCCAAAGAGATGACAAGGGTTTTATTCCCTTCTTCATCTTCATCGGCAGCAAGGCAAAAATTATTTACCAAAGACACCAATAGAGGTACGTTGTAAATGGTTTCCTGTATATCTACCGGGCTTATGGTGGATCCAAAGAACGAGACACTCATGTCAGCCCGCCCGTAATGAAAAAGTACCGGCAGGTCTGTACGGGGTTTGGGCAACAGGTCATGCTGCAGCCCTAGCTCGTCAAGCATCGTATACAAATCTTGCAGGCTGAGGATATGCCCCTTGTCGTGCAGGTTGTATCGGATCTTCGGAGCCACGTATCCCGGCCGGCAAATCGTGATGATCAGTTCGCCATTGTCCGCCGTTTCAAAAAGGAAATCTGAAGGATTGTACTGGAAGAGCATGGGCAGGGCTCCGGGATATTTCAAAACCTTCTTCCTCAATTCAACATTTGTGTTCAGCAATTTACGCAGCGCAATAGTGAAATCGTTTTCCGCCGAAATATTCAGTTCCAGGTCGGAGGCG
>JBBQSI010000372.1:0-3934 GCA_038213975.1 Chitinophagales bacterium | reverse complement strand
CTCCCCAACATTCGCCCATGTTTGGACAGTTACCGCTTTCGCAAATTGTATGAAGCTTATGTGTGTCTACGAGATTCCTGACATGCTTGAATTCTTCCCCTATGGGAAGTTTCACCCGCAGCCAATCCGGCTTTTTAATTTTTTTTATTTCAGCGGTCGCTAATTCTTC
Organism: Chitinophagales bacterium; assembly: GCA_038213975.1. Lineage (GTDB taxonomy): Bacteria > Bacteroidota > Bacteroidia > Chitinophagales > Chitinophagaceae > Ginsengibacter. Next base: position 3,765 of record JBBQSI010000372.1, on the reverse strand, counting down.
TGCCATGAAAATTCTTTATTATTTGCTGATCTATTTACGTTTTCCAAAAATTAACGAAGCATATGCGCTAAAAAAAAACTGCTTTTGCGGGACCCTTAGAAGGATTGGAACTTTCTTAGTGTAGTAATCTCCCGTAAGCCCGATCTCCACAGCGGAAATAATCTCGTTGTAGGCACCGTAGTCAAAACGCAACGCCGTTTTTGCATAAACGCCGGGAATAATATCCAGTTCACTCCAGCCGCGGCCAAAAGTTGGACCGCCGTAAATTGGACCATTCAAAAACAATGTACTATCCGGAGAATCGTACTTCACATAATTGAGTACATTTCCCTTTTCCACCTGCAGGTAATAAGGACGTAGCAGGCCGAGCGAAAGGCCGCCCCCAAAATTTGCAGTCACACTTACCCCATTTTTGTTGGACTTGTTTCCGAGGAGAATTTGATTTTGTACGCCGAATTTTACAGGATAAAAAAAGTTCTGTTTGCCAAAAATGAAGGGAATAGAATTAATGAAAGGATTATTCTGTTTGTCCTCCTTCACGTGTTTTTTTTCACTGATCTCCAGCTGATAAAGAACGGCACTTTTTACGGAGCGGGCTTTCCCCACTTCAAAAAAGACACCGTACCCATCGGTGATCAATTTCAGGCCCGCGGCAAAACTGGATGGATACGCAATTACGCCCTCTTCCTCCTGCTTGATCAGGTTACTAACGAAAGCTTTCTTTTCTGCTTGTCGTTGTTGCTTACTTTTCTGGGCGTTAGCTGCGAGGGTGACAGTAGTGAGCAGGATTAAAATAAAATATCTTGGCATGGATCGTTTTTACATGGGTAAATTTATACAAAGATATAAAATGCCAACTGTTAATACTGTCAATGCGCCTTTGAGAAGCAATCCTCAGTTTCAACTGTTTGAACCAGCTTTATTTTTTAAGATTTTATTCCCAACTGCGCAATGGAGGCACAATTTCTTTTCGCAATACATTTTTTTCAGATGTAGCAGGGCCTGGGAGGCCGCCGCGTGCTGATTTGGGAAATTGAGTTTTACAAAGTTTTTTGTAATGGTGTTCTTTTCGGGCGGCAATTCCTCCAGCCAGCGCAGCGCTTTGTCCAGGTAAATACTATCATTATAATAAATACTGTAGGCACAAAGCGCAGGGATGACCGTATTAATTAGAATATTATTGATCATTTGCCGCCCGAGCTTTTTTTGCCTGAATGCTGATTTTTCTTCAAAACGATAGTGATAAAGCCAATAATCATTGGGGCTCACACTGAGCATGTCAATAACATCAATTAGTTCGGCAGCTAAACGCACCCGGGAAAAAAGATGCTCACTCTGATGTATCAATATAGCAAGTTGTGCAAGGCGAATAGTAGGAAAGTTAGCCGGCCGCATGCGCAAAAAAGCAGGTTGTCCAACAGGTGCTTGCAGTTTGTACTTTGCTTTGAAAAAAAGATATTCTTTCTTCAGCATCTCAGGATATTTATCCTGGTACACATCATCTAACAGTCCCGCTTGTCCCAGGAGAATACTTTCCAATTGTAAAACGCTGTGTTTGTGCCGTGCTAATATTTTCAATGGTGTGCGCCTGGCGAGATCTTCGAAAAAAGCAGTATTAGCGGTGAGGCCAAAAGTCCGGGCTATCTGGATCCAAAAAGTCTCTTCCCAGCTATGATTCGTTTTTGCGAAAATGTCGAGCACGTTTTCTGCCCTGGCTTGCAATCTTTCTGTCGCAAGTCTTTCCCGCCAGCTGACCCACTCGAGTTCACTCAACTCCGATACATGCCCGGCACAGGGAATGAATCCCGTAGCCTGCATAAGATTTTGATACCTGGTGAGCAATACTTTTGGAACACGGCTGGAAAGTTCGAGAGTAGGAATTGCTTGTCCACTGCTCATTATAAGGCTATTGTCATGTTCCCAAACGACGTGAAGAATTACGTTTTCGTACCTGGGATCACCGGTATGCCGGTGCCTGGTCCAGTCGGAACTTCTGAAATGAATTTCGACATTGCCGGCCCACAGTGTTTCGCCAATACGGATTCGTGCCGCACTAAAATCGGGACCAGCATCAAAATTCTTTAGTCCCGGATTGATAATCTGAATCGGTGCGCCTTCAGTAGTACTGATTTCCCGGAGGTTGAAATATTGGAACTGCCAGATATATTGCAATAACTCTTCCCGCATTGGCTAAGGTTATTAAAGTAAGTTAACGCAAAAATCTTCAGGCGTTGCTAACGCTGGTTTTGAAGCTTTGCCAGCTCCTGTACGACACGGTTAACAGGCAAACCCATTACATTGTAGAAATCTCCCTGAATGCTCCTGATACCAATTACTCCTATCCATTCCTGGATGGCGTAAGCACCCGCTTTGTCGAACGGCTGATATCTTTCTATGTAATGGCCAATGGCATCCGGGGAAAGCACGTTGAATTCAACTTCCGTGACCTCGTAAAATTGAACAGTTTGCCCGTTGTAAAGTATGCATACGCCCGTAATGACCGAATGGATGTTGCCCGACAACTTTCCAAGCATGTCTCTCGCTTCGGCATTATCAGCCGGCTTACCAAGGATCAAATCATTTATCACGACAATCGTATCCGCAGCAAGGACAGGGTGCTCATCCTCACTGCTTGACAGTTTAATTTTATCCATCACAGCTTTTGCTTTCTCTGCCGCGATAAAAACGGCAGCTTCGGCGGGTGTAAGTTCCGGCGGAAAAATTTCTTCCGTTTCACAGGTGATTATCTTATATGGCACTTCGGCCCATCCAAGTATTTGGCTGCGCCTGGGGGACTTTGAAGCAAGAATAATTTTAGAAAAATTCATATTGCCATGGAGAAAAAGATCATTGAAATCATCCCGGTCAGCATTACAAACTTAACGGCTTTGCTAAGTTTTGTGAAATCACCGGGAACGCGGGCTGCATACAGTTCCCTCAGCAACCATCCCAGCGGAAGTATGATGAAAAAAAGAGAATAGATGGCGGTGAGCCACCACCCGAGTTGAACGATATAGATCAGCAAAATAATGATTGCAGAGATGAGCACAATGATCCAGACTGCAACAAACATTTTTGATACAGGGATACCCCAAACAATAGGCATTGTTCTTCCTTTATATTTTTCATCGCCTCTTATGTCTTCCATGTCCTTGATCACTTCCCGAATGAGGGAAATAATGAAAGCAAAGCCAGCATAAATGAACGAAAATTTCAAGAGCCTTTTCCACCCTTCTGAAGCATCAATGTCAAACCGGAATTCAGCCGTCGTGAGCACAAGAATCACCCAGGCCGTCAATAATGATATAAGTACATTACCAATGAGAAATTTCTTTTTTAGCGCAGCGGAATAATACCAGAGAAGAAAGATAGCCAGTAGATTAAGTGCCGGTATATACGCATTTCTCAACCGGTAACCGATGTATAAAGAAAGTGCCAGCCCCAGGCTTGAAAGCACTATGTGCCAGATGATCGCCCATCTTCTTTTTATAAAGCGGTCAATGATGAGTCCTCGTGGCTTATTAACCGTGTCAATATTCAGATCGAAATAATCATTGATAATATAGCCGGCGGCAGCGATGCAAACCGAGGCGATCATGAGGTAAAAAAAGAGCGTATCATTAATTTTCGGGGTGATGGCTTCTTCACTATACAGGTAAGCAAACGGCAACATGAAATACCGGAAAAGAATTTGCGTAAGTGCGATGAACAAAAGGTTTGGCCATCTAATCAGCTTCAAAAATGCCGAAATCAGTCGCATCAGGT
>JBBQSI010000371.1:0-3950 GCA_038213975.1 Chitinophagales bacterium | reverse complement strand
CTTATTCTTCCGCTGGTTTATGTTTTGGTATGCACTCTGTAGGTACAGCCGTTATAGCGGCTAAGGCAACGGACTGGCAAAAGAAGACCTACCTGGAACCCATTGCGCAGGGTAAACATATTACGACATTAGCATTGAGTGAACCCGGCACGGGAGCTCATTTTTATTTTCCGCAAACGCCATTATTACCGCTCTCTAACAACAGGTTTTTATTAAATGGCGGAAAGACCTTTGTTACCAATGGAGGCCATGCAGATTCTTACGTTCTCTCAACACTTGCGGCCAGCGATGATGCACAACCCGATGAGTTTTCCTGCGTTGTTTTGGATGAAGGCACAGAAGGAATGCAGTGGGGGAAAGATTGGGACGGATTAGGAATGCGAGGCAATTCATCACGTTCACTGCAGCTAAATAATGTTCAAATAACAAGTAATCACATATTGGGCGAAACAGGCGACCAACTATGGTATATGTTTAATGTGGTAGCCCCCTATTTTTTGATAGCCATGTCAGGCACTTATTTAGGCATTGCTGAAAGAGCTCTTGAAGAGGCAAAAACGACACTGGCAAAAAGAACCTATTCGCACAATGGTACAAGCCTGGCCCAGGTATCTCTCTTGCAACATCGTTTGGGAACACTATGGGCTAGGGTGGAGCGCACACGCCAGCTAATTTATCATGCTGCTTTATTAGGTGATAAAGATGATCCGCAGGCGACAATTGCTATCTTATCAGCAAAAGCCGAAGTAGCCCATTGTGCAGTAGATACCGTAAATGAAGCAATGACCTTAGCGGGTGGAATCGGGTATCACCACAATGCAACCCTCGGCATGTTACTACGTGATGCAAGAGCAGCGCATGTGATGGCGCCCACAACCGACTTGCTTTATACCTGGATAGGCCGTTCTTTATTAGACCAACCCCTTCTATCCGAATAAAACAAGCACAGTGGAAGGAACAATCATTTACATCGGGCGGGAACTGAGTCTTGAAAATGCTGCATTAAGAAATACATTTTATATAAAGAATGTGTCGTCAGCGGAAGAAGCAATTGAGAAAAATTTGCTGTCGGAAGCTGCGGTTTTTTTAATAGGTCCGGATGTAGCTAATCCAGTCAGAGAAGTCCAAAAGATAAATAGTAATGATATTTATTTGGCGATCATTCTCCTGGCACTTCCCAATCAAATTACTCGAGTAAAACAGGCTGTTCAATTTGCCCCTTTCGTTGGAAAGAACCTGCTGATTGTTTCGCTCAACCATGAGGTAGATCTTGCTGCCATTTGCAATGGAGCGGCCCTTAGAACGAAGCAAAAAAGAAATTTTCGCCGCATTAATCTTCACCCTGGACATGATAGCACTATAAAAAAAATAGCCCCGGAACAATTAGGGACATTTTTAGATAATGCACCCATCGGCGCATTGTTAGTAAACGATGCTGACGGCGTAGTCAATTATAATCAGCAAGCGAAAAAGTATTTTCCCGCCCTAAACATTGCACATGCAGCATTGAGCCATCTTTTTAATCAGCAGGAAGCCACTACTATTAATGCTTTTATACATGACGGGCATCATCCTGAAATCAGAAAAGAGTTTATTGCGGGTCAGAAAATACTGGAAATAACATCTTCCGAAGTGTATAGTGAAGAAGGACAAAAGCATTTTCTTTTATTACTGAATGATGTTACCTATCAACGCACCGAATCAAAGCGAATCGAAGCGATTTTGGAGGCGTTGCCACAAATGGCATGGATAACGAATGCAGCAGGAGCGGTAGTTCATTTTACACAAAGCTGGTATCACTACACGGGACAAATGCCAGCCGAAGCACAAGGGTCAGGTTGGCTTTCCGTTATTCATCAGGATGACAAAGATAAGTTATCAGAACGATGGAAGTCATCGCTTCAATCGGGTAAACCTTTTCAGCAAGCTGCACGTTACAAAAATATAAAAGGTAAATACCGGTGGCACCTCGCACGGGCATCAACTATCAAAAATGAAAATCAGGAAATTACCATGTGGGTGGGAACCTGCACGGACATTCATGATCAAATTCTATTAACCGAAGAGTTGGAAAGAAAAATAAAAGAGCGAACGCATTCGCTTGAAGTTTCTAACAGTGAGTTGGAGCAGTTTGCCCACGTATCCAGCCATGATTTGCAGGAGCCACTCCGTAAAATCAGAACGTTTGCAGAATTGTTAAAAGAAGGCCCATATGAAAGTTTAGACGATACGTCAAAAAAATATATAGACAAAATAAACAGTACGGCAGAGCGCATGAGTAATTCCTTAAAAGCTTTACTACACTTCACCAAAATGCAAAGGGATGAAAAGTTTATTGTTGTCGATTTGGAAGAAATAGTAACGCAGGTGCTGGTTGATCTGGAGTTACTGATTACGGAAAAAGGCGCGTCAGTCCGTATAGAGCCTCTACCGAAGGTAAAAGCTATCCCAATACAAATGCAGCAATTATTTTACAACCTTATCAACAATGCGCTCAAATTTTCGAAGAAAGATGTGCCACCCCAAATTGAAATTACAGCAAGGCAATTGCTGGAAGAAGAAGTGGCGCAATATTCCCGGCTCGTTAAGTTTAAAGAGTACCACGAAATTGTTGTAAAGGACATTGGTGTTGGCTTTGACCAACGCCACGCCGAAAAAATTTTCACCATCTTTCAGCGGCTGCACAATAAAACCGAATATGAGGGAACCGGCATCGGTCTTTCGCTGGTAAGGAAAGTAGTGAACAACCACAATGGAGAAGTGAGGGCAGTTTCAGCTCCGGGAAAAGGGGCTGCGTTTCATGTAATTTTACCGGTGTAATTATTAATGAACGAAAAACAGGATTTCGGGAGTACTACAAAGACAAAATCTTGAAAGCCGCATTTTGTGCTTCACCTTCCGCCTCTATTTTCCAACATAAGAAAGAGTAGTTCGGGATTACAAACTGGTGGAATACGGGCTGTAAAGTCATTTGGAAATAAGTGTTTTCTGCCTCTTAATTAAATGCGGCAGAAACTGATAAAAAGCGACACTTTCTGACATACACCAAATAAAAAAGCAAAAAATGAATGACCATACCCCGTACCGGTTTACAGTGCAATTTTAAGCCCAGCGAAAGCAGGTAGTTTTGTGGGATGTGTGGTGAGTTGTTTGCAATTCACTTAAAAAGGAAAGTAAATCCAGCGCAGAATATGGATTGGTTCGCATACACCGGGAAAGATGATGTATTCAGGTAAAAATTCTATCACTGTTTTGGCAGCTTAAGTACGTTGGCGCCAGGTGGTCTTTCTTCCGTCCTGTTCACGCGTGCTTGGTGAACGATTATCGTAATCTCGACAGATCCAGTTCCTACGGTAGCAGACAAAAGGTGTCCTCCATGGGCGATGAAATCTTTTCCCGTTACCACGCCATGTCTGTACAACGAAAACCGCGGTTTGCTCTCAGGTTATTGTGCCTGTGATGATGGCTAGCTCTACATTTTTATACTCTTTGGGATCAAATTTTTTTTTTTCGAAATTGAAGAAACCAAAAGTTGCGTTTACAAAACCCATACCCGAGTAGGATGCAGAGGAATTTGTTTTGGCAAGAAAGTGTTTGCGGCTATTTCAACTTCGGCAAAAAAAATATTATGGAAGCTTGCAATACATTTTGTCTGCGCACTCGCATGTGGCTGGATCACTACAAAAGCAATAGAACCAGAAGATTCCTCATCGATGAAGTTTAAGGTAAATAATCAATGTTTGGGACAATTTGATCGTAGAAGCGGTTTAAATTAATATGCCATTCAAATAATATTAGGAATGGCGTCGTCTCTGGTAATGACGTTACCCAGTGCCTGAGCTTCAAAATCTTATTAATTATCTTTCATTTTCTTATTTCGAAGTGTCAATTCTTTCGTAATATTACTTTGCTTGAATTATTGAATAGTACACGCGGCATTTTTGCCCCCC